>CBFHCJ010000191.1:0-10307 GCA_965654005.1 uncultured Streptomyces sp.
GCCACCGGGTCGCCCGCACGGGCGGCCGTGGCCACCGCGGCGGCGGAGGTGTCGCCGTCGGGCCCCGGCTGCCAGCCGCCCTCCAGGGCGCGGCGCGCGATGTTCGGCCCGCTCGCGATGCGCTCCACGCAGCCACGCGAGCCACACGGACACGGATCGCCGTCCAACTCGACGCTGATGTGCCCGATGTGGCCCGCGTTCCCGGTCGGCCCCGGGTGCAGTCGCCCGCCCAGCACCAGACCGCCGCCGACACCCGTCGACACCACCATGCACAGCGCGTTGTCGTGGCCGCGGGCCGCCCCCTGCCAGTGCTCGGCGGCCGTGATGGCCACGCCGTCGCCGATCAGCTCCACCGGCAGGCCGCCCGTCGCCGCCCGGACCCGCTCGACCACCGGATAGTCGCGCCAGCCCGGCACGTTGACGGGGCTCACGGTACCCGCGGAGGCGTCCACCGGCCCCGCGCTGCCGATGCCGACCGCACCGGCCCTAGCCCAGTGCGGGGAGCCGGTCAGCTCCCGTATCACGTCCTCCACGGCCCCCATCACGGTGTCGCCGTCCTCCTGCGCGGGCGTCGCACACTGCGCGCGCAGCAGGATCCGGCCGTGGCCGTCCACCAGCGCTCCGGCGATCTTGGTGCCGCCGATGTCGAGCGCGGCCACGAGGTCGGTGTGCATCAGCGTCGGATCTCCCAATGCTTCAGTCGTACCGGTCCCGTCCTACGGCCAACGCCGCCGCGGGATACGGGGTCTCCGGCCGCAGACGGGCAGACGGCGCACCCGCTGGGGGAAGGGCGCAGGCCGGAGATTGCGGTGGACAGTCTCCCCCGCCCTGACAACGTTGTCCAGGCTATGCTCACGCATATCCTCATACGAACCCATGGACCGACGCATTCCCGTGGACGACAGGACAGGACAGCGCATCGTGCCCGACACCGCCAGCCGCACCGACCGCCTCGCGGAAGGCCACTTTGGGACTCGCTACGGCAACCGTCCGACCATGAAGGACGTGGCGGCGCGAGCCGGAGTCGGCCTGAAGACGGTCTCGCGGGTCGTCAACGGCGAGCCCGGGGTCACCCCGGACACCGAGCGCCGGGTCCGGGAGGCGATCGACGCACTGGGCTTCCGGCGCAACGACAGCGCGCGGGTGCTGCGCAAGGGCCGCACCGCGAGCATCGGCCTCGTCCTGGAGGATCTGGCGGACCCGTTCTACGGGCCGCTGAGCCGCGCGGTCGAGGAGGTCGCCCGGGCCCACGGCGCCCTGCTGATCAACGGCTCCAGCGCGGAGGACCCAAAGCGCGAGCAGGAACTGGTGCTGGCGCTGTGCGCGCGCCGCGTGGACGGGCTGGTCGTCATCCCGGCCGCTGACGACCACCGCTATCTGGAGCCCGAGATCAAGGCGGGCGTCGCCACGGTGTTCGTGGACCGTCCCGCCGGGAAAATCGACGCCGACGTTGTGCTGTCCGACAACTTCGGCGGTGCCCGCGACGGGGTGGCCCACCTGATCGCGCACGGCCACCACCGGATCGGCTTCCTCGGCGACATGCCACGCATCCACACCGCGGCCGAGAGACTGCGCGGCTACCGGGCCGCCATGGAGGACGCGGGGATACCCGTGGACGACTCCTGGATGTCGCTGGGCGTCACCGACCCCGAGCGGGTGCGGCGGGCCGCCGAGGAGATGCTCTCGGGTCCCGCCCCCGTCACCGCGATCTTCGCGGGCAACAACCGCGTGACGGTCACCGTCGTGCGCGTCCTCGCCGAGCGCAGCCGCCCGGTGGCCCTCGTCGGCTTCGACGACTTCGAACTGGCCGACCTGCTCAAGCCCGCCGTCACGGTCGTCGCCCAGGACGCCGCCGCCCTCGGCCGCACGGCCGCCGAGCGCCTCTTCCGCCAGCTCGACGGCACCCTCCTCGCCCCGGAACGCGTCGAACTCCCCGCCCGGCTGATCAGCCGCGGCTCGGGCGAACTACCGCCCGCCGACTGAGGAGCCCTTGGACGACCGCTCCCCGGAGGCGCTGGGCCTCGCCCTCGCGCCGCGCGACCATCCCCTCACCTGCCCGGGTGGCTGGCCCGAGGAGTCCGGACTCCTCGTCAAAATCCTGCTGTCACCTCTCGACCGCCTGGTCTTCGAGGGCCACGGCGGTCCGGGAAGCGGCGCGTCGTTGTCGCCGCCCTTGAGGCAGGCGTTGGTTGTCGGCAGGAGGAACACAGCGGTGCCTGGCGCGGCGCACGACGACGTCGCGGCACCGCGCCCCTGAAGAGGCGCGCGAAGCTACTTCGCAGAAGCCGTCAGTTCCCCCCGCTTCGTGTCGCGAAGCCCTCCAGGTCCGCTCGGGTCAGGCCGGTGGCCCTGGCGACCTCCGCGATGTCCAGTGCTCCGCAGTCCAGGCCCCGCAGCAGACAGCCGCTGAGCGCCTTGGCGGTCGCCGGTTCGTCCATGACGTCGCCGCCGACGCGGCCCGCGTAGCGGGACAGGCGGGCCGCGGCCTGCTCGAAGCCCTCCCGGTAGAAGGCGAAGACGGCCGCGTACCGGGTCGGGAGGTGGCAGGGATGCATGTCCCAGCCCTGGTAGTAGGCGCGGGCCAACGCGCGCCGGGTGAGCCCGTAGTGCAGCCGCCAGGCGTCGTGGACCTTCTCCGTCGGGCCGACGGGCAGGACGTTGGTGGAGCCGTCGGACAGGCGTACGCCGGTGCCCGCCGCCGCGACCTGCATGATCGCCTTGGCGTGGTCGGCGGCCGGGTGGTCGCCGGCTTGGTGGGCGGCCGACACCCCGAGGCAGGCGCTGTAGTCGAAGGTGCCGTAGTGCAGTCCGGTGGCGCGGCCCTCGGCGGCCTGGATCATCCGGGCGACGGTCGCGGTGCCGTCGGCGGCGAGGATGGCCTGGCTCGTCTCGATCTGGATCTCGAAGCCGAGACGCCCCGGCTCGAGTCCGTGGGCCTTCTCGAAGGCCTCCAGCAGCCGAACCATGGCGGTGACCTGCTCGGCGTACGTCACCTTCGGCAGCGTGAGCACGAGCCCGTCGGGCAGGCCGCCCGCTTCCATGAGGCCGGTGAGGAAGATGTCGAGCGTGCGGATGCCCCGGTCCCGCACCGGCGCCTCCATGCACTTCATCCGGATGCCCATGTACGGGGCGGCCGTGCCGTTCTCGTAGGCCTCGGCGATCAGCCGGGCCGTGCGGGCGGCCGCCTCGTCCTCCTCGGCGTCCGGGCGCGGTCCGTAGCCGTCCTCGAAGTCGACGCGGAGGTCCTCGACGGGCTCGCGCTCCAACTTGGCGCGGACACGGGAGTGCACGGGCTCGGCGAGGTCGTCCCGGAGGCCGAGCACGGTCGCGAACGAGGCTGCGTCCGGGGCGTGTCGGTCGAGGGCGGCGAGGGCCCGGTCGCCCCAGGAGCGGACGGTGTCCGTGGCGAAGACGTCACCGGGAACGTAGACCGTGTGGACGGGCTGACGGGTGCCGGGGTCACCGGGGTAGCGGCGCTCCAACTCGGCGTCGACCGGGGCGAGAGAGGCGCTGATCTCTTCACTGACGGCTCCCGCGAGGCTCGTCGCCACCCTCTCCTGCCGGCCCTGGCCCATCCCGCACCCTCCACTTTTCCGCTTCACGGAATCAACAATCCGTAGAACGAAGCTATCCGTGGAATCTGTCGCCGGTCAACATTCCCTTGCGCACGAAGCGCTTCCCACTCTTCCAGGGAACACCTGCCGTATTTGCCATGTCCACGACCTTGCGGCGCCCGCATCGACTTCGTATTCCGCCGGGGCGAGCCGCCGCGTGTCGCTGCTCGAACGGCGGCCGGTTCCCGGGCGACCACCTCTGCCGGTGCAGGCGTCGCTGACGCCGGGACGAGCGAAGGCCCCCATGACCGCAGGGCGAATTCCAGGTGCGGTCGCGGGGGCCTCGTACCCGTGGGGCCGCTCAGCCCTTGCGGGCCTTGATCTCCTCGGTCAGCTGCGGGACGACCTGGAACAGGTCACCCACCACGCCGTAGTCGACCAGGTCGAAGATCGGGGCCTCTGCGTCCTTGTTGACGGCCACGATCGTCTTCGAGGTCTGCATGCCTGCGCGGTGCTGGATGGCGCCGGAGATGCCGCCTGCGATGTACAGCTGCGGGGACACGCTCTTACCGGTCTGGCCGACCTGGTTGGTGTGCGGGTACCAGCCCGCGTCCACCGCGGCACGCGAGGCGCCGACGGCCGCGCCGAGCGAGTCGGCCAGCGCCTCGATGATCGCGAAGTTCTCCGCCCCGCCCACACCACGGCCGCCGGAGACCACGATCGCGGCCTCGGTCAGCTCGGGACGGCCCGTCGACTCACGCGGCGTACGGCCCGTGATCTTCGTGCCGGTCGCCTTCTCGGAGAAGGTCACCGACAGGGCCTCGACCGCACCCGGGGCCGGGGCGGCCTCGACCGTGGCCGAGTTCGGCTTGACCGTGATGACCGGGGTGCCCTTGATGACTCGGGACTTGGTGGTGAAGGAGGCGGCGAACACCGACTGCGTGGCCACCGGGCCGTCGTCACCGGCCTCCAGGTCGACGGCGTCGGTGATGATGCCCGAGCCGATGCGCAGCGCCAGACGGGCGGCGATCTCCTTGCCCTCGGCGGAGGAGGGCACGAGGACGGCGACCGGGGAGACGGCCTCGTACGCGGCCTGCAGAGCGTCCACCTTGGGTACGACCAGGTAGTCGGCGTACTCGGCGGCCTCGTGGGTGAGGACCTTCACCGCGCCGTGCTCGGCGAGGGCGGCGGCGGTGTCGGCGGCGCCGCCCGCGAGGGCGACGGCGACGGGCTCGCCGATGCGGCGGGCCAGCGTCAGCAGCTCCAGGGTGGGCTTGCGGACGGCACCGTCCACGTGATCGACGTAGACGAGAACTTCAGCCATGGGAACGGATCTCCTTGCGGATTACGGAGTCTGAGGGGCGGTCAGGCTGTCGAGCCTTAGATGAACTTCTGGCTCGCGAGGAACTCAGCGAGCTGCTTGCCGCCCTCGCCCTCGTCCTTGACGATCGTGCCCGCGGTGCGCGCCGGGCGCTCCACCGCGGAGTCGACCTTGGTGTAGGCGCCGTCGAAGCCGACCTCCTCGGCCTCGATGTCCAGCTCGGACAGGTCCCAGGCCTGAACCGGCTTCTTCTTGGCCGCCATGATGCCCTTGAAGGACGGGTAGCGCGCCTCACCCGACTGGTCGGTGACCGAGACGACCGCCGGGAGCTGCGCCTGAAGCTGCTCCGAGGCGGAGTCGCCGTCGCGGCGGCCCGTGACGACACCGTCCTCGACGGAGACCTCCGACAGGAGGGTGACCTGCGGGACGCCCAGGCGCTCGGCGAGCAGGGCCGGGACCACGCCGGCGGTGCCGTCGGTGGACGCCATGCCGGAGATCACCAGGTCGTACCCGGCCTTCTCGATCGCCTTGGCGAGCACCAGCGAGGTTCCGATGATGTCCGTGCCGTGCAGGTCGTCGTCCTCGACGTGGATGGCCTTATCGGCGCCCATGGACAGGGCCTTGCGCAGCGCGTCCTTGGCGTCCTCCGGGCCCACCGTGAGGACGGTGACCTCGGCGTCGTCGGCGTCCTCGGCGATCTGCAGGGCCTGCTCCACCGCGTACTCGTCGAGCTCGGAGAGCAGACCGTCCACGTCGTCCCGGTCGACGGTCAGGTCATCGGCGAAGTGCCGGTCGCCAGTGGCGTCGGGCACGTACTTCACAGTGACAACGATCCTCAAGCTCACGCCGGCTCTCCTACTGCATCGTCATTTCTGGGCTGCCTTCTTGCAGGCAGCATAGGCGCCTGAAGCGGCCGATCCCGGTCGGGGCGACCCCGCGCTCCGACCAAGATATTACTCGTCAGTACACTCAGTCCCTGCCCGCTGAGCAAGCGCTTTGAACTGTGACCTTGGCAACGCTGAGTAACCGGCCAGTACCTCAGTCACGGAGGCCGTTGAAGCGTCCCTGGTGATACAGGAGCGGGCGGCCGGCACCGGAGGGATCTCCGACGACGACCTCGGCCAGGACGATGCGGTGGTCCCCGGCGGGGACACGTGCCACCACGCGGCACACGAGCCAGGCGAGCACGTCGTCCAGAAGGGGGACGCCCTCGGGGCCCTCGCGCCAGCCGGTGGGCGCCCCGAAGCGGTCGACTCCGCTCCTGGCGAAGGTACCGGCGAGGGCTTCCTGGTGATCGCCGAGTATGTGCACGCCGACGTGCTCGGCCTCGGAGATCACGGGCCAGCTGGAGGCGCCGGCGCCGATGCCGAACGAGACGAGCGGGGGCTCGGCGGAGACGGAGGTGAGGGAGGTGGCGGTGAAGCCGACGGGGCTTCCGCCGCCTTGGGCGGTGATCACGGCGACTCCCGCCGCGTGCCGCCGGAAGACGGAGCGCAGCAGGTCGGGGGAAGCGAGCTGAGGGGTGGCGAGGCCAGGCGTGACCGTCATGGAATTGTCCTTCTATGGGAGGTGAGGAGCGGGTCCGTGGCTGCTCAGCACGCCGGACAGCACGCACTCGCGGTGCGGGCCAGGTCCACGTGGACACGCTCGAAGAGAAGGAGTTCCGGGGGCATACGGTCAGGCTGACGATAGGTGGCGGGCACAGTCAAGTGCGTCCCGACATCTGGGAGATGTGTCACCAGCCTCACGGGCGCCTCACAGGATTCGGGAAGGGCCCAGGTCACGGGGCGGACGGGGCGTCAGACGGCCTCGCCGAGCGCGGCGATCACGTCCGCCTTGCGCGGTTGGCCCGTCGCACGCCGGACGATCCGCCCGTCCGCGTCAAGGACGAGCACGGTCGGCGTCTTGAGGATGTCGAGCGCGCGGACGAGTTCCAGCCGCTGCTCGGCGTCGATCTCCACATGCGTGACGCCGGGCACCATTGCGGCCACCTCGGTCAGGACCCGCCGGGTCGCCCGGCACGGGGCACAGAAGGCGCTGGAGAACTGGACGAGCGTGGCCCGTTCGCCAAGGCCCTGGCCCAACTCGGCCGCACCGAGCCGCTTTCCGTCGTCCCGCCCGCACACTCTCACTCTCCCGCTCCGCCGCCGGTGCAGCACCCCGTACGCGCTCGCCAGGGCGAGCACGGCGACGCACACCACAAGTCCGGTCATCATCCGCTCCAGCGTTCACCAGACTGCAAGGATTCCCGACTCCACGAATCGTTTCCGCTGCGCAATCCTTTGATTCATGGACATCGATGTGAGGGGGCCCCGCTTCGGGGCGGCCGTGACGGCTGCGGTACTGGCCGTCGTACTGATCACCGGCAGCGCCTGGCTGCTGGCTTGGCAGCTCCTGGCGTTCGCACTGGGCGCGGCCGGGGGCGTGGCGCGCTCGCCGTACGGTCTGCTGTTCCGGACGGCGGTCAGGCCGCGGCTCGGTCCGCCGACGGAGTTCGAGGCGCCGCAGCCGCCGCAGTTCGCACAGGCGGTCGGGCTCGTCTTCGCCGTCCTCGGGCTCGTGGGCTACACCGCCGGACCGCAGTGGCTGGGGCTCGCGGCCACGGGGGCCGCGCTCGCCGCCGCCTTCCTGAACGCCGCGTTCGGGTACTGTTTGGGCTGCGGATTGTACCTGCTCGCGCGGCGCGTGGCGGTGCGCACGCGGTGACGGTGGGCCAGGCCGGCCCCTTCCCGGCGAGCGAGCACTGCCCTGGACGGTTCATAGGGCCGACGTGATGAGGATCTCGCCGTACACGGGCACCAGGACTGGCCCCCCGCCCGTTCTTGGGGCACGATCAGCGACATGCCGTATACCTACGGCTGCGTAACTTCCCGCCGGGAGCCCCTTCCCAGGCAGAGAGAAGGGTCCGTCCCGTCCATGGCAGAGCTTGTCTACCGTCCCGTCGTCGGCCTCGCCCTCACGATTTTCAAGGCGTGGGACCTGAAGATCGACTGCAAGGGGTCGGAGAACATCCCGCGCTCGGGCGGTGCGGTGCTGGTGAGCAACCACATCAGCTACCTGGACTTCATCTTCGACGGCCTCGCGGCGCTCCCGCAGAAGCGTCTGGTGCGCTTCATGGCCAAGGAGTCGGTGTTCCGGCACAAGATCTCCGGCCCCCTGATGCGCGCCATGAAGCACATCCCGGTGGACCGCGACCAGGGCGAGGCGGCGTACGCGCACGCGCTGGACTCACTGAAGTCGGGCGAGGTCGTCGGGGTCTTCCCGGAGGCGACCATCTCGCAGTCGTTCACCCTGAAGAGCTTCAAGTCCGGTGCCGTGCGCCTCGCCCAGGAGGCGGGCGTTCCCGTGGTCCCGAAGGCCCGGGGGGGCACGCAGCGGCTGTGGACCAAGGGCCACCCGCGCAACTTCAAGCGCAGCCACACCCCGATCACGATCCGGGTCGGCGAGGCGATCGAGGCCCCGCGCGCCAGCTACGCGGGCGCGCTCACCCGCCAGCTGCGCGGGCGCGTCCAGGAGCTGCTGGAGGCCGCACAGCGCGCCTACCCGGTGCGCCCCAAGGGTCCGGAGGACACATGGTGGATGCCGGCCCACCTCGGCGGCACGGCACCGACCCCGGAGCAGCTGCGCGCCGCCGAGGCGCTCTGACCTGGATCAGGCCGGGGCATGGACGGTGATCCGCGCCCCGGGGCTGAACTTCTCCAGCAGTTCGGCCATTTCGGTACCCGCCCGCTGGACGTCCGCCACCGGCATCGGGGCCAGGCCCTCCAGCAGGAAGAGCGCCGAGGTGGACTCCTCGGTGAGCCGGGTCCGCGGCCCCTGGCGCCAGTTCCAGCGACGGCAGGTCACGCCGGCCTCGTCGCGCCAGACCACCTCGCCGGCGTCCGGCTGCTCGACGGCCTCCTGGCCGCCGGCCACGGTCACGAACGCCTCGTCACCCGTGGCCCGCACGAGGTGCACAGCGCCCTGGATGAGGTCGAGGTCCTCGCCGCCGACCAGGATCAGATGGGCCACGCTGATCGCGTTGTAGAGGTCCACGAGCGCGTTGATCCGGGGCAGTCCGGCGTTCGACAGGGCCCGCTTCGCGAGCGCCTCGGCGGAGTTGCGGGTGCGGGACGGCTTGGCGCCGAAGGCCGTGTACACCGCGCGCCAGGCCGCCATGTGCGGGTCCTCGTGCGGGGCGCGCCCCTCCAGGCGTGCGGCGAGCCGCCGGGCCGCGTCGTCGAGCAGCGCCGAACCGGCTTCGGTGCTGGGCCCGTTGACGAGTCCGTACGCCTCGATCGCGACATGCGTGAAGCCAGGGGCGAGGGCGCGCACCTCGCCGGACACGGTCAGGGTGACAGTCATGGCCTGCCTCAGAGTGCGGTGGGGTACGTCTTCCAGAGGGACGGCCGGTCGGGCGCGGCCTCGAGGGCGCTCACCACGACCGGATGAGGTGCGGCATACAGTACCGGGTAGTCCACCTCATTGGACTTCACATCGGGGACCCAGGCAAGCCGCTCGCCGTCGAGCGAGAACCGGGCGTCGACGCCCGGTTTGTTGCCCCGAGGGTCCTGCCGGTGCCAGGCTCCGTTGAACCGCACGGCGACCAGCCCGTGCACGGCGTGCCCGCTGCCGTCGTCGTACGCCAGTCGCTGATAGCACAGCGCCGTCGGAATGTCCTCGGCCCGCAGCAGCGCCGCGAGCGCATGAGCCTTGGCGCAGCAGATGCCTGTGCGCCGCTCGAGGACGTCGGAGGCGCGCCAGGTGACCCGCATGTCACCGCTGTCGCCGGAGTGCGGGATGGTGTCGCGGACGAATTCATAGGCCGCCCGCGCATAGGCATACGAGTCCGGCACGTTTTCGGCGAGGCGGGCGGCCGTCTCCCGCACCAATGGATGAGCATGGTCGATGACCTCGTCGGCAGCCAGGTATGCGGACAGGTCGGGGGTTTCCTGGATCAGCTCCATGCCCGCAGAGCATAGGAATACGATCACCCATGAGTCAATTACTTTTCAGGTGAACGCATACCTATGCATACCTTGCCAGCGGGCCAGCTCCTCCTTGAGGGCCGCGACGAACGTGTCCACGTCGTCCTCGGTCGTGTCGAAGGAACACATCCAGCGCACGACGCCGGCGGCCTCGTCCCAGAAGTAGAAGCGGAAGCGCTTCCGCAGGCGCTCGCTCACGTCGTGCGGCAGCCGGGCGAAGACCCCGTTGGCCTGCACCGGGTAGAGGATCTCCACACCGTGCACCGCACGCACACCCTCCGCGAGGCGCTGCGCCATCTCGTTGGCGTGGCGGGCGTTGCGGAGCCACAGGTCCTTGGCGAGCAGCGCCTCCAACTGCACCGAGACGAAGCGCATCTTGGAGGCGAGCTGCATGGACAGCTTGCGCAGGTGCTTCATGAGGCTGACGGCGTCCTGGTTGATGACGACGACCGCCTCGCCGAACAT
>CBFHCJ010000192.1:0-10306 GCA_965654005.1 uncultured Streptomyces sp.
GACATTCAGATCTTTCAGCGCCGGCGTGTTACCCTCGGCGAGCGTGGCGCGGGCGCCGGCCACCGAGGGGCCGGCGGAGCCCGCTCCCCGGATGTGCGGGGCGGCCAGCGTCGCGCCGGTCGGCAGCTCGGTCAGCCACGCCGCGGACACGTCGACGGGCTCCTGAGCGACCAGGCCGAGCGCGACCAGTTCGGCATGGGATCGCAGCGGGTACTTCTCGCTGTTCCACAGGACGTACTCGGTGTGGTGGGGCCCGGCGAGCAGGAGCCACCGGTCGTGCGGGACAGGCGTGGTGCGGCCGGCAGGGTCGAGGTCCACCAGCTCGGTTCCGCTGCCCGAGTGCGGCAGGCACACCGCGCGTGCGCCGGTGAGCAGGTCGGAGGCGGGCGGTACGTCGTCCGGCGCGCCGGGAATGCCGATCTCCGGGCCGCGCGGGACGCCGTCCAGGGTGGTGCGCGAGACGCTCACCACCTGGCTGTCGGCGCCCCCGATCAGCAGGGCGGACGCGTAGTTGGCGATGGGGTAGAGCTGCGTTCCGAGGTAGACGAAGCGGTTACCGGTCTCGTTCTCCACGACGATCGAGCCCGGTTTGCGCCAGGCGGTGTTCGCCGGGACGATCAGGCCGAAGACGGCGAAGCCGGCCGCGAGCAGCATCGCGACGAGCGCGCCGAACTGCACGCCGAGTGCCCCCCGCCGCATCGGCGCCTCCAACGGGGCCGCATCGCCGGCCAGCAGCCCCGATACGAGCCGGCCGACGGCGAACCGGTGGGCCTGGACGTGGTCGCGTCGATTCTGCACGCCGCCCCCTCAGCCGGCCAGCGCACGGAAGTACGCGTACGCGTCCAGCACCTGCAACAGCAGCGGCAGGAGAGCCAACGCCGTGAGGCCTTCCAAGATCTCGCCGAGGCGCCCCCAGATGGGCCGCAGCCTGGCGCCGGGCAGCCTCCGCGCTCCCCTCAGCAGCAGGGCCGCGACGGCGAACAGCAGGAGCATGCCGCCGACTCGCGCCACCGCGCTCGCGTGGGCCTGGAGGGCCAGCAGCAGCAGGATCACGCCGAGCGCGCCGGCGGTCACCAGCGCGATGCGCTGCCACGCGTTGCCCACGCAGCGGGCGCGCAGCAGTACCGCGGCGCTGAACACAAGGGTGAACACCCAGCCCGACCAGCCCGGGACGCGGACCAACAGGGCGAAGGCCACCATGCTGACCGCGGCGGAGGAGAGGAAGAACACGCTGAGGTAGCCGTCCGCTGTCGCTGCCCGGCGGGTGACCAGGGACTCCGGCAGCGGGTCGATGCCCTGCTGCAACTCCTCCGCGTTGTGGGGTAGTTCGACGACGCGCAGCTTGGCGGCGAACAGCGCCAGCCGCGGGGCGAGCGGGGTGAGGGCGAACATCGCCGTCGCGAGGACGGCGGCTACGCGTGTGGCGTCCCAGCCAAGGGCGAGCGACAGCCAGGACCCGAGCTCCGCAGTGCCCGCGAGGGTGACCACGGTGCCGAACACGACGGTCGGCACCTGAGCGAGGGCCAGCACCGCGGCGGCGGCCACTGCGGCGAACGCGGCGGTGAGCAGACCGCCCAGCCGGTCCGGCGCCAGCCACCCGGCAGCGCCCGGTGCCCCGGCCAGCCCGGCCAGCCCGGCGAACACGCACGCCCCGAGGCCGGTGATGGTGGCAGCGGTCTGGTCCCCGGACGCCCGGGTGATCATGCCGCAGCCGACGATCAGGCCGAGCGCGAGCACGCCGCAGATGTACGGAACCAGCAGGCCGGGGCCCCCCTCGACGACCAGGGCGGCGAGCGCCGCCAGCGCCAGGCAGGCCAGACCGAGGCAGAGCCCGCGCGTCAGGTGCGGCTGCCAGCGGTCGGGGTGCGCGCCGACCGCGGTGGCCACGCCGTCGGCGACGTCGTCGAAGTGAAGCTCCGACAGCGCATCGTCCTTCGGCCGCAAATGGAGAACGTCGCCGTCGCGCAGGCCGAGCGTCTCGGGCGTGCCGTCCAGGTCGAGCGGTGCCTCACCCAGCCGCTGCAGCGCCCAGCTGCTGCCCAGGTCCTCCTCGGCGACGGCGTGCGTCAGCAGCACGGGCAGCAAGTCGGCCACCGTCGTGGAAACGGGCACCGCGAGATCGGTGCGGCCGGAGGGCGCGTTGACGGTCAGCCGGCAGACGTCGGCGGTTCCGCCGGCCCCTGAACGGGTGGGGGACGAAGCGGCGGTGGTCATGGTGCTCCTGCGATACGCGGACGGGGACAGGGACGGACGGATGCGATGTGCGTACGGCGACGGACAACCGCCACACATGTACGGCGACGGACAGACGCGGTGCGCGGACCGGAACGGACGGACGCCAAACCCGGACGGCGACACACGACCGCCAAACCCGGACGGCGAAACACGACCGCCACACACGTACGGCGACACCCAGACGACATGCGCGGACCGGAACGGACGGACGCCACGCCCGGACGCACGGCGCGGACTCGGCTTCGGCTCATGACGGCGCCGCCAGTCCGGTCTGCATCAGGCCGACGCCCCGCCGGGTGACGTACTGCGCTCGGCCAGGGGGTAGTTGGCGCGGCTTCGCCTCGCCGATGAACTTGCCCTCCTCCTTGGGGTAGGAGAAGAGCAGGGCCGGGCTGCCCAGTTCCCACATCCGGCGCAGCAGCGGGTCCATCATGGCGCGCATAGCTCCGGAGGTGCTGCGGGCGACCACGACGTGCAGCCCGATGTTGGCCGCCTGAGCCAGCAGCGGCACTATGGGCGACATCGGGTTGTCCATGCCGGGACCGCTGGCGAACAGGTCGTAGTCGTCGATGAGCATGAACAGGCGCGGCCCCTGCCACCAGTCCCGCTGCGGCAGCCGCTCGGGGGCGATGTCGGGGCCCGGGATCCGGCCGCTCACCGACGCCGCCGCGCTGGCCGCGAGTTCGGTCAGCGCCTCGGTGCCGACGGCATAGCCGACGCGGTACTCCTCCGGAACGTCCCGGAGCAGCTGCCGGTCGGGGTCGGCGAGCAGGATGCGGGCCTCGGCCGGGGTGTAGCGGGTGGTGACCGCCTTCGCCACCAGGCGCAGCACGTTGGTCTTTCCGGTCGCGTCGTCCCCAAGGGCGAGCAGGTGCGGCACCTTCTCGAAGTCGTGCCAGACCGGCTGCAGGCGCTTCTCGTCCCAGCCGAGACAGCAACGCAGGTCGCCTTCCGGGGGCGGGAGCTGCTCCACCGGCAGGTTGCTGGGCAGCAGCCGGACGCCGGGCGCGGAGCGGCCGGTCCAGAACGTCTCGATCTCGGCGGCCGCGGCCTTGGTGGCGGTGGTCAGGTTGGTGATGTCGGAGGAGCCGTCGAGCCGGGGCAGCGCGGAGAGGAAGTGGTGGGCGGAGCTGGTCAGGCCGCATCCTGGGCGCGAGGGCACCCCGGCGGCCTTGCGCGCGCCGACCTCCGACTCCATGGTGTCGCCGAGACGGAGTTCGAGCTTGGTGCCGATCAGGTCACGCTGCCTGGCACGGATCTCCGACCAGCGGACCGCCGAGGCCACCAGGTGCACACCGAACGACAGACCGCGGGCGGCCAGTTCGCCGACGCGGTCCTCCAGGTCCTCGAAGTCCTGCCGCAGGGTGCCCCAGCCGTCCACGACGAAGAAGACGTCGCCGTACGGATCGTCGATCTCGCCGCTGCGCCGCAGCGCACGGTAGGCGTCCATCGACTCAAGGCCCATGCTGGTGAAGCGCGCCTCGCGCTGTTCCAGCAGCTGGGTCAGCTCCTCGACCGTGCGCAGCACCCGGTCCCGCTCCAGCCGGGTGGCGACCGAGCCGACGTGCGGCAGGCCGGCGATGGAGACGATGCCGCCACCGCCGAAGTCCAGGCAGTAGAACTGGATTTCCTCCGGAGTGTGGGTGAGGGCGAGGGAGAGGATCAGGGTGCGCAGCAGGGTGGACTTCCCGGTCTGCGGCGCCCCCGCAACGCCGACGTGCCCGTCGGCCCCGGACAGGTCGGCCACCAGGAGTTCGCGCAGCTGCTCGTAGGGTCGGTCCACCATGCCGAGCGGCACCTTCAGCGCGCCGAGTGCCGGATAGTCGCTCGCGCTCATGCCGCGCTGCGGGTCGGGCACGATGCCCGGCAGCAACTGGTCGAGGCTGGGCGACTCGTCCAAGGGCGGCAGCCACACCTGGCGGGCGGGCGGGCCGGAGTTCTCGAGCCGGTCGATGAGCACCTCGAGCAGGCTCTCGGTGATCTCCGACTCCTCCTCCTCGTGCGCGGACTCGTCCTCGTTCGGCAGGGGTGCCAGGTCCGCGGAGCCCGGTTCGACCGGGGGCGGCACATGCTGCTCGAGGCCGAAGGGGACGACCTCGGTGGCCGCCGCGGCCTGACCGGCACCAGCGGCGGCACGGGTCTGCGGCTGGGGGCAGGGGCCGGAGACGTAGGCGGCCTTGAAGCGGACCAGGTTGGTGGTGTCGATCTTGAGGAAGCCGTGACCGGGCGACGAGGGCAGCTCGTACGCTCCGGTGACCCCGATGACGCTGCGCGACTCCATGGAGGAGAACGTGCGCAGCGCGACCCGGTAGGAGAGGTGGCCGGCGACCTTGTGGATGCTGCCCTCGTCCAGGCGCTGGGAGGCGAGCAGCAGGTGCACCCCGAGGCTGCGCCCGACGCGGCCGACCATCACGAACAGTTCGATGAACTCGGGCTTGCTGCTGAGCAGTTCGGAAAACTCGTCGACGATGAGCAGCAGCGACGGCATCGGGGTGAGCCGTGCACCGGCCAGCCTGGCCTTCTCGTACTCGAACAGGGAGGCGTAGCCGCTCTCCCGGAGCAGTTCCTGGCGGCGCATCACCTCACCGGTGAGCGAGTCGCGCATCCGGTCGACCAGCGGCAGTTCGTCGGCCAGGTTGGTGATCACTGCGGAAGTGTGCGGCAGCCGGTCCATGTTCAGGAAGGTGGCGCCGCCCTTGAAGTCGACCAGGACCAGGTTGAGGATCTCGGAGGAGTGGGTCGTGGCCAGGCCGATGACCAAGGTGCGCAGCAGTTCGCTCTTCCCGGAGCCGGTGGCGCCGATCAGCAGGCCGTGCGGCCCCATGCCGCTCTGGGCGGACTCCTTCAGGTCCAGCTCGACGACCTCGCCGTCCTCGGTCACACCGATGGGCACCCGCAGGCGCGCGTGCTGCGGGTTCCGCGGCCTCCACTGGGAAGCCACGTCGAAGGCCCGTGGGTCGCGGATGCCGAGCAGGGTGGTCAGCTCGAAGTCGTTCTCGAACGGCTCGTCGACCAGGTCCACGACCCCGCCGGTGCGCCTCGGGGCGAGGTACCGGGCGAGGCTCTCGGCCGCGGCGATGCCCAGCCTGTCGGCCCGGGCGGAGGCCGTGGCGTCGCCGACCGGGAACGACACACGGCCCTTCTCGGTGGTCAGGCGCAGCACCTGCGGACCGCCCGTCATGTCGCCGGTCAGGTCGAGCAGGGCCACATTGCGCAGACCGGCCCCGAGCAGCCGGGAGCTCGGGGGGATGTGGGTGCCGGCAGCGACGATCACGACGAACGGCTCGGAGATGCTGGGCACCGCGTTCCTGTCGTGGTCGGGGCGGTCGCTGACGTCCTGGCCCAGGAGGTCCATCAGCGCGTCGTGGTCGGTGGCGACCAGCCTCAGCGCACCGGCCGCGTCGAACTCGCGTGGATGGGCGTTGTGCGGCAGCCACTTCACCCAGTCCCAGTCCGCCCGGCCCTGCTCGCCGGTAAGCACGGCGATACGCAGCTCGTCCGGCGAGTGGAGGACGGCCAACTGGCAGAGGATCGCCCGGACCAGGCCGAACGCGTCGGCACCGTGCCCGGCGAACTCGACGCTGCTGAAGCTGCGCAGTGAGACCGGGATCGACATGCCCTCGACCGACTGGTGCGCCTTGATGAACCTGCGCAGCGAGATCGCCGTAAGGGGTTCGAGGTCCTCGACGGGTTTGGTCTCCGGGGGGATGAACTGCAGCGCCGCCCGCCGGGAGCCGGTCCCGACCCGGACCCGTGCGAAGTCCTCGTGGCTGGCGCGGCGTTCCCACAGCCGTGGGCCGATCGCCAGCGACCACAGATCCTCGGGCGCGGGGTTGTCCCAGCAGACCGCGGCCCGCTGCTCGCCCGCCGCCTCCCGGGCCTGCTTGCGCAACTGCGCGAGGTAGCGCAGGTAGTCACGGCGCTCGGCACGCATCCTGCGCTTGCGTTCCTTGCCCGACTGCCCGAGCTGGATCAGGCTCATGGTGATCATGGAGATGCCCATCATCCCGGACATCATGTAGGTGGTGGGCGACCCGTTGGCCAGCGAGAACCCCACCGCCATGGCCGCCATACCCAGGCCCATGGGGAGGTAGGCCAGCGCCGTCCCGAAGTCGGCGCCGGCCGGCTCGCCCAGCACGGGCGGCTCGGCCAGCTCGATCTGGCCCTCGGGCAGGGGCGGCGCAGCCGCGCGCGCACCGCGCTTCACGGGCACCGTGTTCGTCATGCGCGTCCTCCTGCGGATACAGCGGAAGTCCGCTGTGTTCGCCGATTCACAGCACCCCGCAGCGCATCGCGTAGGCAACCGCGTGCGAGCGATTGCGCAGGTCCAGCCGTGTCAACATGCCGCTGATGATGTTCTTGATGGTCCGCTCCGAGTAGTTCAGATGCTGAGCGATCTCCGTGGTGTCCAGGCCGTCGGCGAGCAGCTTCAGCACCTCCACCTCCCGGTCGTGAAGGCCGCCGGCGGTCAACCCGTTGGGCACCAGCACCGTGCGCTGGATCGTCCGGACCTGCTCCAGCAGCCACCCGGCCATCTGCTCGGGTATGAGTGCGCGGTGCCGTCGGCTGTCCCGAATGGTCCGTACGACGCGCTCCCGGTCGGCCTCCTCCCGGGGCAGGAAGCTCACCAGCCCGGAGCCGACCGCGCGCATCAGATGGTGCTCGCTGATGGTTTCCGCGACGAGCACCAGCCGCATCTCGGGGTTGGTCGACTCTTCCGCGGCGCGTTCCATCCAGCAGACGATGTCCTCGGTGGTCCGATGGACGGTAACCAGAACCACGTCCGCTTCGTGTCTGCGCTCAGGCCCGAGCAGAGTGATGCCGGGGCTGGCACGCAGGAGGGCTACGGCACCTTCGCCGCTGACCGGGTCGCTGGCGTGCACGGCCACGGAGACCTTTGTGCCGCTGTACCTCTCGGCGGGCTCATCTAATGCGCGGCTGACGAGCATATCGACGCTCCTTCGCCGTCCGAGTCACACCGGACACCAGTCATCGACGCTCCCATCCTGGGGTAGTACCGCGCTGCTCTTCGTGCCCCCGGCCAGACCTGGGCAGCCGGGTCGTCGGAGACGGCTGTCGCCTGGCGGCAACGGTGGTCGTGAGGATGCGCGGTGACGCTTATTTGGGTCCGTACGTTACATCCCTCGACCCCCCTCCCGCGATGGCTCCGTGAGGGGCAATCCCCGCCTCGTCGGCCGAACGCTCCGCCGTTGGTCTGTGCCCGTTGCCCGAGGACCGCTTCCTCGCAGCGAGGGTCGCGTCATAAAGGCAGCCGTCCGCTCAGGCGAATACCGTGCTGGTTCCCGGCGTCCAGTGGCTCCCGAGGACACCGCGCGAAGACCAGCCAGCATGCCAGTAACTCCAACAACCTGAGTTACGCCGTTCTTTTGAGACGAACTCACTCATCCGCTCTGCGGTGGCGACTTCGCACATGGGGATATCAGGTCTCCAGCCAGCGGGGTCGGGTTTCGTCGATGCCGAAGAGTTCGAGCAGGTGTGCTTGGACTCCCTGGCTGACGAGGATGACGGCGGGTCAGTTGCGGTGCCAGGGCCGAGCATGAGGCCGTCGAGGTGGTAGAGGATCATCCGTCCGGTGGGGCGGACCCTGCGGTTGTCGGGGTAGAGCCCACGCATGGTCTGCTCGGCTCCCAGGGCCTGGCGAACTTGGCGTTCGATCAGGCAGAACACGAGCAGGGCCAGGCAGATCACGGTGATCAGGGCGGTGATGCGGCGGTTGTGCTCCAGGAAGATCGGCGCGACGGCCAGGGGACCTTTGAAGGCCGTGACGCGGCGGGCGAGCAGCGGTTCGCCGGGAGCGGCGGTCTCATCCGAGCACGGCTGCTCCTCAGCGCTTCCCGGCCGCAGGAGCCGGCTCAGCACCAGGCCCGCCATCGCCGCGGCGAGCAGGAAGTAGGCGGCAAGCAGCAGGATCAGCGTCACCTGCCGGGTCCCCTGCGTCGCCGTCCTGCACAGGTGCTCGCCGGCGCCCCGCGGGAGGACCGCACCGAACAGGAACGCCCCGAAGAGGAAGTGCAGGCCCAACCACTCGGTGGCCACGGAAAAAAGCAGCAGTCCGGTGAGCACAACGGTGAGCGCCGATCCGCGGTCCCGGAACCTACCGCGGTCCTCCAGGTGTCGCAGCACAGGGCGTACCGCCCACAGCATGACCGCGCCGTAGCCGGGCAGCAGCACCAGGCGCCATGGCTCCTGTCCGTCCCGTCCGACGACTGCCAGCACCATGGCGAGCATCGACCAGGCGAGTATGTCCGCCACGGCGGCGCTGCACAGTGCGATCCCGCCCAGCCGGGTCCTGTTCAGGCCACGTTCCGCGAGGATGCGGGCCAGGACCGGGACGGCCGTCACGGACATGGCCACATCCATGAGTCGGCCCGGACAGGGCGGTGGCAGGGATGGTGGGTGGCCTGCGGGCAGCGAGGCCGCCCGGTCCGTGACCTGCTGCTTCTGGATCGAGGAAAGGGCAGCAACGTGCTCTCGCCGTGATCTCCGACACAAGCGTGAATGGACGCTTGGCTCAGTGGGTAACCAAGCGTGCGCTTCCAACCTGCGGGCTTTATAAGGCGTAGGGCGGGTATTTACGCACGCCCCCGCCCTAACAAAATTCATACCGAAGCCCCTCCGCTGACCGAAATGAGCAAATATGTCTCAATCTGGGGTTGACCACCGGGGACTCATGGCGGGCCAACTGGGCATTTGGTACGCTCAATCACTTGACCCGCAGAATCCCATCTATAGCATGGGTGGATATTTCGAAATCCGGGGCGATCTGGATGCTCACCTGTTTGTTCTTGCCCTGCGGCGCGCCGTCTTGGAAGCCGAGGCATTACACGTACGGTTATCCGTCGACGGCGAAACTGTGCGACAATATGTCGAGGCTCCATGTGATTGGGAGCCGCATATCTTCGATCTCAGCGGCGAACAGCACGCGCATGTAATAGCTGAAGAGTGGATGCGGGCGGATATGCGCCACCCCATCGATCCCCAGCAAGGTCCGCTCTTCACACAGGCACTTTTCAAGCTTGCCCCCGACCATCACCTCTGGTTCTACCGGTATCACCATTTCGCGATAGACGGTTACAGTGTCCGCGTCATCTCTGCTCGAGTGGCCGAGATCTACGCTGCGCTCCTGGTTCGGGAGAACCCGGATGAAGGCGCTTTCAGGTCACTTGGCCTACTCATCGAAGCTGATTCCTCTTACCGGCAGTCGGCGAGGTTTGGGCGCGATCGCGAGTTCTGGCGCAACGCCCTTTCCGGATATTCGGGACCGCTGACACTCAGTGGCCATACGCCATCGAAAACGCCGCGATCCTTCATACGTCACACGGAGCATCTGACAGGTGATGCGGTGGTGGGTATAAGGGAAGCTGCATCTCGTTTCGACTGTAGCCTTTCTGAGTTCTTCTTGGCTGCCACAGCCATCTACATGCATCGTATCACTGGTGAATCAGATGTAATTCTCAGCCTCCCTGTACTAGGGCGGACAGGGAAAGTCCAGCGGAGTATTCCGGGGATGACCGCGAACATTCTTCCAGTCAGACTCGCAGTGCATCCCGGTACGTCGCTTGAGGAACTCTTCCGGCAGTCGTCTTTGGCAATGCGTAGCGTGTTGCGTCACCAACTCTACCGCTTTGAGGATATTCGCAGGGACTTGAGTATTGCCGATAGGAGTGCATTGTTTGGCCCATCGGTCAATGTGATGTCCTTTGGTCTGCCGAAGTTCGAGGGCTGTGTTTCCGTTCCGCATGTTCTGTCCAACGGCCCCGTCGAGGAGCTGTCGATATCTATCTACGACCACTCGGCTGAAGGCTGTATGAACATAGCGTTCGACGCTAACCCAGACTGCCTCGATGCAGAGCTCAATGAAGTCAACTCGAGCCGCTTCCATCGTCTCTTGGCCGAACTGGTGACAGCTGACCCCGGGCAGGTGGTGTCGCGGGTGGAGGTGTTGTCCGCTGCTGAGCGGCGGTTGGTGCTGGAGGAGTGGAACGGTACCGGTGAGCGGCCGTTGGGGAAGGGTCGGAACGGCACGGGGGTGGTCGCGGAGGCGACGTTG
>CBFHCJ010000193.1:0-10294 GCA_965654005.1 uncultured Streptomyces sp.
GCCCCGAGTTCAAGGACTTCGAGTTCGAGGACCTCAACCCCAAGACGTTCATCCGTAAGCACCTGGACAGCGACGACCTGGGGATCCAGGAGATCCGCAACGGCTTCGACCTGAAGAAGGAGATGGCCGAGATCACGGACGCGGCCCACCACCGCGAGTCCGAGTCTTCGTCGTCCCCGTCGTCCCCGTCGTCCCCTTCGTCTTCGTCGTCTTCATCCTCGTCGTCCGCCTCGTCGTCCTCCGGTTCCCCCGGCGGCACCGTCGACATGACGAAGAAGCCCGAGAAGAACGACCCCGACGAGCGCCCGCCCTTCGACGCGGACGCCACCTGAGCCGTACGCGGACGCCGTCCCCAGCCGTCCGCCGGCACCCCTGCGCGACGTGACGAAGGCCATACGGTCACCGGCGCGCGCGGGGCCGTATTGCGACGCGCAGGGGGCCGAACGCGCCGGGCGTTTCCCTGCTGCCCGGAGCACGGTGGCTATGCTGCCCTGTTGTTGTGCGGACCGTTTTGGGAGCGAGGACGCCCGTGGGGGGCGGGCCGCTCGGGTCCGACGAGAGCGAGGAGGCGTCCGGGCATATGGAGACGACGAGTCGGTTGGGCGCGCAGACGCCGGCCGCGGAGGGTGCGACGCAGCTCCCCTTCGCCCGGCGTACGGTCGACGGCTATCTCCGGGCGTCCTTCCCGTGGTACGGCCTCGACGAGGCGTTCACGGGCCCGCGCTGGCTGATGCAGGTGGGTACGGCGGCCGACGGGGCCGTGGAGCACGGTTCGCTCGGACACGGTGAAGAGCCCTCCGCGCGCAGCGAGGCCACCGAGGACAAGGAGCGGTTCGCGGTCGTGGTCACCGTCGCCGCCAACCCGGTACGGCGCAGCGCGGACGGTACGGGTCTGATGGAAGCCACGTCGGTCTCCTCCGCGGCCTGGCTCGCGGGCGTGGGACTGCTGGCGTTCACCTGGCCCGGCCAGCTGGACCACAGCCTGCGGGACGACTGGCTGGACCAGCAGACCGAGACGGCGTGGGTCCTCGCGGACGACCTGGCCGGCCCCGCCTGGTCCACCCTGTCCCTTCCCGTGGACGGCGTACCGACGCCCTTCCACTACCGCGAGTCGGAGTTCGGCTGGGTCCTCGCCGGGTCGACGCAGGCAGGGGTGCACGTGGGGGCGTACGGCCGGGGCATGAGCGCGTACGGACTCGGCTTCGCAGTGATCAAGGACATCTCGACCTACGTCTAGCCAGGTCCACGGCCGGTCAGGTCCACGGCCGGTCAGGTCCACGGCCGGTCAGGTCCACGACTATGGGGGCACCGTCCCGTCCGGACGGCGCCCCCATCGTCGTACGAGCCCTGAAGACGCCCTAGAACTTGTTCCTCGGCGTGATCCCCAGCGACAGGCCCGCCAGGCCCCGCTGGCGGCCGCCCAGCTTGCCCGCGATCGAGCGCAGAGCCGAGCCCGCCGGAGAGTCCGGGTCCGTCAGGACCACCGGCTTGCCCTCGTCGCCGCCCTCGCGCAGGCGGACGTCGATCGGGATGGAGCCCAGGACCGGGACCGTCGTACCCGTCGTACGGGTCAGACCTTCCGCCACCGCCTGGCCGCCGCCCGTGCCGAAGACGTCCACCATCTCGCCGCAGTGGGGGCAGGGCAGGCCGGACATGTTCTCGACCACGCCGACGATCTTCTGGTGGGTCTGGACGGCGATGGCACCCGCCCGCTCGGCCACCTCCGCAGCGGCCTGCTGCGGGGTGGTGACGACCAGGATCTCCGCGTTCGGGACCAGCTGGGCGACCGAGATCGCGATGTCACCCGTGCCCGGCGGCAGGTCGAGCAGCAGCACGTCCAGGTCACCCCAGAACACGTCCGCGAGGAACTGCTGGAGCGCGCGGTGGAGCATCGGGCCGCGCCAGACGACCGGCGCGTTGCCCGGGGTGAACATGCCGATCGAGATGACCTTCACGCCCAGCGCCTGCGGCGGCATGATCATGTTCTCGACCTGGGTCGGACGGCCGTCCACCCCCAGCATGCGCGGCACGCTGTGCCCGTAGATGTCGGCGTCCACGACACCGACCTTCAGACCGTCGGCCGCCATCGCCGCCGCCAGGTTCACCGTCACCGAGGACTTGCCGACGCCGCCCTTGCCGGAGGCCACCGCGTACACCCGGGTGAGCGAGCCGGGCTTGGCGAACGGCACCTCGCGCTCGGCCTGGCCGCCGCGCAACGCGGTCGCCAGCTCGCGGCGCTGCTCGTCGCTCATCACGTCGAGCGTGACGTCGACGCGGGTGACGCCCTCCAAGCGGGAGACCGCGTCCGTGACGCGCTGCGTGATCGTGTCGCGCATGGGGCAGCCGGAGACCGTCAGGTACACGGCAACCGCGACCGCTCCGTCCGCGCCGATCTCCACCGATTTGACCATCCCCAGCTCGGTGATGGGTCGCTGGATCTCGGGGTCGTTCACCGTCGCCAGTGCCTCGCGCACCGCGTCTTCCGTAGCCATAAACACGATGGTACGGCGCCCGGCGGGCGCCTAGGAAAGCCTGTCAGCGGTCGTCTACGTCACGTCCGCCCGCCCGTTCCGCCGGGAATACGACATGCCCGTCGGGGCGCCGCCGCCCCCCGTCCAGTTCCCTCATGAGGTCCTGCAGCTCGGAGCGGATCCAGTCGCGGGTGGCGACCTCGCCGAGGCCGGTGCGCAGGGCGGCGATCTCCCGGGTGAGGTACTCGGTGTCCGCGATCGACCGTTCGTTCTGTTTGCGGTCCTGTTCGAGGTTGACCCGGTCGCGGTCGGCCTGCCGGTTCTGCGCCAGCAGGATCAGCGGGGCCGCGTACGAGGCCTGCAGGGACAGCATCAGGGTCAGGAAGATGAACGGGTACTGGTCGAAGCGCAGGTGGTGCGGGGCCGAGACGTTCCACACCACCCACAGGATGATGACGACCGTCATCCAGACGATGAACCGCCCGGTGCCCAGGAAGCGTGCGATCCGCTCCGACAGGCGCCCGAAGGCCTCCGGGTCCCACTCGGGCAGCAGTCGGGTGCGGCGCGGCTGCGGCTGGTCGAGCCGCGGGCGATGGGGGTCCCTCCCTGCTCGAGCGAAGCCGAGAGCTCGGGGGCGTGTCGCGGCGGTCGCGCCGACGGGGGGCTTCTCGCGGTCAGGCACCATGGGCGGCCCCCTCGTCGTCGAGGTGGAACTCCGTCTCGCGCCAGTCCTCGGGCAGCATGTGGTCCAGTACGTCGTCCACGGTCACCGCGCCGAGCAGCGAGCCGGACTCGTCGACGACGGGCGCCGCGACCATGTCGTACGTAGCGAAGAACCCGGCCACCACGGGCAGCGCGGCGTCCGGCGCCAGCGGCTGCAGGTCGTCGTCGAGGAGCGAACTGACGAGCGTGTACGGCGGGTCGCGCAGCAGCCGCTGGAAGTGCACGGTCCCCAGGTACTTGCCGGTCGGCGTCTCGTCCGGCGGACGGCAGACGTACACCTGGGCGGCGAGCGCGGGGGACAGGTCCGGGTTGCGGACCCGGGCGAGCGCGTCCGCGACGGTCGCGTCGGGCCGCAGCACGATCGGCTCGGTGGTCATCAGGCCGCCCGCGGTCTTCTCCTCGTACGCCATCAGCCGGCGCATGTCGGCCGCGTCGTCGGGCTCCATCAGGCTCAGCAGCCGCTCCTTCTCCTCCTCCGGCAGTTCGGCGAGCAGGTCGGCGGCGTCGTCCGGGTCCATCGCCTCCAGCACGTCGGCGGCGCGCTCCTCCTGGAGTTTGCCGAGGATCTCGATCTGGTCGTCCTCGGGAAGCTGTTCGAGGACGTCGGCGAGGCGGTCGTCGTCGAGGGCGGCGGCGACCTCGGCGCGCCGTTTGGCGGAGAGGTGGTGCAGAACGTTGGCGAGGTCGGCGGGCCGCAGCTGCTCGAAGGTGGCGAGCAGGCTCTCGGCACCCTGCCCCTGCTCCTCCAGGGAGAACCCGGTGACGGCGGACCACTCGGCGGTCAGCGTCTCGCCCTTGCTGCGCCGGAACGCCCCGCCCTTCCCCTTGCGTACGAAGACCCGGTCGACCTCCCAGTCCCGGCGGGCCGGCAGCTGCTGCACGGAAAGGTCGAGGACGGTGACCTCTTCGCCGCTCTCGACGAGCTTGACGCGCCGGTCGAGGAGCTCCCCGAAGACGAGTCGCTCGGTGGGCCGTTGCTCGAAGCGGCGGACGTTCATGACACCGGTGATGATCACCTGACCGGACTCGATGCCGGTCACCCGGGTCATGGGCAGGAAGATACGGCGGCGGGTGGCGAGCTCGACCACCAGGCCGAGCATCCGCGGGGGCCGTCGGCCGACGCGCAGCATGACGACCAGGTCGCGCACGCGTCCCACCTGGTCGCCGCTGGGGTCGAAGACGGCGACGCCGGACAGGTGCGAGACGAAGATGCGAGGGGCGCTTGCCGCCATGCCCGCGCCTCCTGTTCCAGCCGTTTTGTCCGCTCGCGTGGGCTTCAGGCTAGCCCGTCCCGGTGCGGTACGCCCTGGCGAGAGGCGTGGACGGACTGGCTCCGGAACGGCTCCCGGGCACCGGTACGCTGCCGTACGCCGACGAGGACACCCCGCATGAGAGGCAGCCCCACCTGTGCCTGCGATTTCCCAGGGCCGTACCCGCAGGGCCGCACTGGTGAGCGCGATGTGCGCACTGGTCGTGACGGGGACGGGGCTTGTGGCGTGCAGTAGTGGCGACCCCGACGCGGGTACGAACGGGGTCGGAAGGCTGTCGGCCGACAAGATCCAGAGCCGGACGCGTACGGCGGCCAAGTCGGCGTCGGCGGTACGGCTGTCCGGCACCGTGGTCAGTGACGGCGGCACGTACACGCTGGACATGCGGCTCAAGGGTGAGGGCGGCACCGGGTCGGTCGCCTCGAAGAACGGGACGTTCCGGCTGCTGCGGGTGGGCGAGCACCTGTTCCTCAAGGCCGACGCGGAGTTCTGGAACCAGGAGAACGGCAACGGGAGCGGTGGGGGTTCGGCGGCCGCGGCGAACAAGCTCGACGGGAAGTACGTGAAGGTGCCGACGGGGGACCCGGCCTACAGGCGCTTCAGCGGCTTCACCGACAAGGACGTCCTGCTGGACGGGCTGCTCACACTGCACGGCACGCTGGCGACGGACGGCCGCCATGAGCAGAACGGCGTGCGCACCGTCCGTATCACCGGCGACAAGGGCTCCGGCGGCACGCTGGACGTCTCCCTGGAGGGAGCCCCGTATCCCCTGCGGCTGGTCCGCGCCGGCAACGCGGGGACGCTCAGCCTGTCGGACTGGGGGAAGGACTTCACCCTGGCGGAACCGCGGCAGGGGGAGACGGTGGACTACGGGAAGCAGCTGCCGTCTTCCTAGCCGCCGCTGCTGGGCCGCGGCTCTGCTGGGCCGCCCCAGCGGCACGACTGCCCGCGGCTGGATCGGATCACCCGCGGCTGGATCGGATCACCCGCGGCTGGATCGGATCACCCGCGGATGGGTCGGACGGGGTCGGATCACCCGCATCGGGGTCGGATCAGCGATGTTTGCGGCGCAGCAGCCGCGGCAGGGCCGCCGGAGCCGGACGGCGGGTAGTGGCCGGGGTCGGGACCGGACGTGCGGACTGGGAGTCGGACGGCAACGGGTCCGTCGTACCCCCCGGCTCCAGCCGCAGCACCCGACACTCGCGCCGCCACCGCTCCGGCATCTCCTCGCCGTCGGGCGCGTTCAGCCGCTTGCCCTTCAGCTCGGCGACCGCGCCCTCCCAGTCTGGTGAGCCCGGCGTCAGCTCCACCACCTGCGCGGGCCAGGTGACGATCCGGCCGCCCTTGTCCTTGCTGCGGACCGTGACGACCGCGTCCCCGCCGTCGACCAGACCGGGCAGCGGCTGCTCACCTGGGCCGTCGCCCACCACGTATGCCGCGCCTTCGTGCCACACGTGCCACAACGTACGTGCGGCAGCCGACGCCCCGCCCTGGACCCAGATCAGTCCGGACTTCTTGGTGGCCTCCTCGACGAGGGCCCGGTCGAGCAGCTCACTTGTCATGTGCCCAGCCTAGGCCCTGCCGCAGCACCCGATCACAGCCAGCCGTTCCGCTTCAGTGTGCGGTGGATGCCCACGCAGATGGCCACCGTGATGCCCATGATCACCGGGTAGCCGTACTTCCAGTGCAGCTCGGGCATGTACTTGAAGTTCATGCCGTACACCCCGCACACCATCGTCGGCACGGCGATGATCGCCGCCCATGCCGTGATCTTGCGCATGTCCTCGTTCTGCGCGACGGACGCCTGCGCCAGGTTGGCCTGTAGGATCGAGTTCAGCAACTCGTCGAAGCCCACGACCTGCTCGTGGACCCGGGCGAGGTGGTCGGCGACGTCACGGAAGTAGTTCTGGATGTCCGGGTCGATCAGCCGCATCGGCCGCTCGCTCAGCAGCTGCATCGGCCGCAGCAGCGGCGCCACCGCCCGCTTGAACTCCAGCACCTCGCGCTTGAGCTGGTAGATGCGTCCGGCGTCCGTGCCCCGCGGCGTGCCCTTGCGGCCCGGCGAGAAGACCTCCGTCTCCACCTCGTCGATGTCGTCCTGCACCGCGTCGGCAACCGCGATGTAGCCGTCGACGACGTGGTCGGCGATCGCGTGCAGCACGGCCGACGGGCCTTTGGCCAGCAGTTCGGGGTCGTCCTGCAGCCGGTGCCGCAGTGCCCGCAGCGAGCCCTGTCCGCCGTGCCGGACGGTGATGAAGAAGTCAGGTCCGGTGAAGCACATCACCTCGCCGGTCTCGACGACCTCGCTGTTGGCGGTGAGCCGGTCGTGCTCGACGTAGTGGATGGTCTTGAAGACGGTGAACAGGGAGTCGTCGTACCGCTCCAGTTTCGGCCGCTGGTGCGCCTGCACCGCGTCCTCGACGGCCAGTGGGTGCAGCCCGAACTCGCCCGCGATACCGGCGAATTCCGCCTCGGTCGGCTCGTGCAGGCCGATCCACACGAACCCTCCGTCCCGCCGCACCAGCCGCATCGCCTCGTGCGGGGACAGCGGCTTCGGGATCTCGAGACGGACGCCGTCGCGGTAGACGGCGCAGTCGACGACGGCGGACGGCGTGGCGGGGTCGCGTGTGGTGTCGTACGCCCCGGTGTCCTTGTGCAGCGAGGGACGGGACGGGCGGACCGCGTCGCGCAGGTCACGGATCATCGACATGGAAGGCTCCTTCGCAACGAGCAGCGAAAGAGCGCCGACGACAGGTGGAACTGCCCGGAATGGGGACGTCCTGACAGGCGGTCTTCCCGACCTTGAGGAGGGGAGGATGTTTGGTACGTCCACAAAGCGGGGAGCACCGCACCGTCGAGGTGGCGGGCTTCGCTACTGATTCAGATTCAGACAGATCAGACAGATCAGGCAGAACGAAACGAAGTGCTCTTCCGCGGTGGTACGAAAGCGAGAGGCGGCAGTCGGCCAGACCCAGAGCAGCTACATCAGCGGCCGGAAGAGCGGGTGGTACTGCACGGTCGACTTCGATCCATGACAGCCCCACCTCCTCCGGCCGGTCCCTGGTGAGGGACGATCCATTCCCCGTAGGGAAGTCTCACGGCGTCGGGACTCGATCGCGACGCTTCTGCGTGCTGCCCCGAACCACCGGGCAAGAGTATCAGCCGACTGAAGTGTCAAGGCGCCGCTTTGCCCGGTGCTGACGAGTTCTATGCTCGCCGTATGGCTGAAGTTCTTCCTCTGGTCGAGGCCCGGTTGCGCACCGCGCTGGGCGAACCGGACGCGCGCGCGGCGGTCACCTTCCTCGGTACGGACCGCGTCGAGGTGCTGCGTTTCCAGAGCGACTCCGAGGTGGGCGCCGTCGTCCGTTACGCCACGCTGGGTATGTCCGCTCAGCCGATGACGGACCCCACGGCGACGCTCGCGGACCCCGTCGAAGGGCCGCGCGCCGAACTGGTCCTCTCCGTCCGCGGCGGCCTCGCCGACACCGACAAGGTGCTCCGGCCGCTCGCCGTGCTCGCCGCGTCCCCGCAGGTCGAGGGCGTGGTGGTGGCCCCTGGTGCCTCCCTGGACGTGGGCGGACCGCTGTGGCCGGGCGCCCCGTTCAGCTCGGTCCTGGTCGCCGAGCCGGGCGGTCTCGTCGAGGACCTGGAACTGGACGAGCCCCTGGATCCCGTACGGTTCCTGCCGCTGCTCCCCATGACGCCGAACGAGGCCGCCTGGAAGCGGGTGTACGGAGCCCAGGCCCTCCAGGAACGCTGGCTGACGAGCGGGACGGACCTGAGGGATCCCGCCCGCAAGTCCGTCCCGCTCGACTGAGACGAAGTGGTGGACCTCACCAAGGCGTGGCCGGAATCGGTCAGTTGACAAAGACCGTGACGCTGTCCTCCGGCGCATGCCGCCCTGACGAGATGGTTGCGCATGCACGTATGTAGTTGGGTGCGCGGATCAACGCACAGCATCCGGCTTCCGTCGGGGAAGGGGACGTGCGAGGCACACGCCGGACGGGTGATCGTCCTTGACGCGGCGCTGGACGGGGAGGACCGTGGGGCCCTATGAGGGGCGAACCCAGTTGCCCGAAGTGTGGTGGCCGGGTCAGGGCTCCCGGACTCTTTGCCGATTCCTGGCAGTGCGATGTGCACGGCAACGTGCATCCGCTGCAGCCCGTGATCCCGCCCAGCGTCGAGGCCCTCAGCGTCGTGGTGCACCGTGCCCAGGTGCCGGTGTGGATGCCGTGGCCGCTGCCCGTCGGCTGGCTGTTCACGGGCGTCGGCTATGCGGGCGACGACCGCAGCGGGGGCCGCGCGACGGCCGTGGCCTGCTCGGGGCCCGGACCGCTGGGCGGCGTGGGCGAGCTGATCCTGGTCGCCGAGGAGCTGGGGGTCGGTCTCGGCGCGCGGTACGCGGGCATCCACGGTCCTGACCCCGGCCCGTACCTCAACGTGGAGAAACCGCCCCAGGCGAAGGTGCTGGCCGCCGGCCGCCCCACCCCGCTGTGGCATGTCTCGGGTACCCCGGACGACCGTGCGGTCTTCGCGGGCGAGGCGCGCGGCCTGTGGCTGTGGGCGGTCGTCTGGCCCGAGCAGACGGGGATGCTCATGTACGACGAACTCGTACTGACGGACCTCCGGGACGCGGGGGCGGAAGTGGACCTGCTGCCCATCGGGGCGCTGTCGCCGCGTCTGCTCGAACCGTGACGGTCGGCCGTGTGTCCGTGACGTTCGTCCGGGCGTAGGGGGAGCACCTCGGATACGGGTCTGACGGGGACCCGGAACTCCCGTTATCCTTGAGCGTCCCGTTCCGTTCCGTCACCGCTTGGAGTCCGTGTCGTGCGCATCGATCTGCACACCCACTCCACCGCATCCGACGGTACGGACACCCCGGCCGAGTTGGTGCGCAAGGCCGCTGCCGCCGGACTGGACGTCGTCGCGCTCACCGACCACGACACCACCCGCGGTTACGCGGAGGCGATAGACGCGCTGCCCGAGGGTCTGACCCTCGTCACCGGGGCGGAACTCTCCTGCCGGTACGACGGCATCAGCATGCACATGCTGGCCTACCTCTTCGACCCCGAGGAGCCCGACCTGCTCGCCGAGCGCGAGCTGGTACGGGACGACCGGGTGCCGCGGGCCCACGCCATGATCGCCAAGCTTCAGGAGCTGGGCGTGCCGATCACCTGGGAGCGGGTGGCGCGCATCGCCGGAGACGGCTCGGTCGGGCGGCCGCACATCGCCACCGCGCTGGTCGACCTCGGTGTCGTGGACAGCGTCTTGGGCGCGTTCACGCCCGAGTGGCTGGCCGACGGCGGGCGCGCCTACGTAGAGAAGCACGAGACCGACCCCTTCGAGGCGATCCGGCTGGTCAAGGCCGCGGGCGGGGTCACGGTCTTCGCGCACCCGGCCGCCGTCAAGCGCGGACGCACCGTCCCGGAGTCCGCCATCGCGGACCTCGCCGCCGCCGGGCTCGACGGCATCGAGGCCGACCACATGGACCACGACCCGGCGACCCGGGCGCGGCTGCGTGGACTGGCGGGCGAGCTGGGACTCCTGGTGACGGGCTCCTCCGACTACCACGGCAGCCGCAAGACGTGCGTGCTCGGCGAGTACACCACCGATCCCGAGGCGTACGGGGAGATCACCCGGCGGGCTACCGGCGTGTCCCCGGTGCCGGGGACCGGCGGACGCCGCACCGCCTAGCCCTGCGGCAGCCCGCACGCCCAGTATGCCTACGCGATTCGATCACGAGGCGGACGAGTCGGCCGGGCGGATCCAGAGGCGCCGCCCGATGGCCGCGGCGGGGTATGTTGGGGGGGGAGCGTTACGAAGTTGGAAAAC
>CBFHCJ010000194.1:0-10240 GCA_965654005.1 uncultured Streptomyces sp.
CGGGCAGGCACCGCTGGTGCACGGCGATCCGTACGATCGGCGAGTCTTCGGTGCAGAACGAGCGCAGGAAGCCCGCCCATGCCGCTACCCGCGCGGTCTGCCGGTCGCTGTCGATCAGCGCCAGGCCCGGGAAGGTGATGCGCGCGACGGCGGTGTAGGTGTTCGCGACCGGGTCGTGGGAGACGCCCAGGGTTCCACCGAGGCCGTCGGGGGCCTCCAGGAAGCGCAGCCGGGCCAGCACGCCCGGCAGGTCCGTCGGCTGCTGTCCGGTCTTCTCGGAGCGTGGGGCGAAGGCCCCGGACTGGAAGATGTTGCGCCTGGTGGCCACGTTGATCTGATGCCTCACTGCGAGCAGGATCCATTCATCGGCACTCAGGCCCAGGACCCGGCCGAAGGCAAGTGCGAACAGCACGGCTGCCAGCGGCACGCACACGAACGCGGCCGTCCAACTGCCGAGGTTGAGCGGCGCGAGCAGCAGGACGCAGCCGCCCACGACCAGGGCGAAGCCGACGCCGGACAGACGGCCCATGAACCCGCTGCGTTCGGACTGCCATCCGCCGTAGGTGACGGAGGTGGAGCTGGACATGGGCTATCCCTCCCTCGGCGGTGACGGAATGTCGGTGTTGGGTGGGCCGGTGACCAGGGGCGCGGAGTCCGGCCGCGGTTGCGGGACACGTTCCTGCGTGGCGGGCGGCAGGCTCGCGGTGTCAGGGCCGCGCGGCGGGATGACGACGTGACGGCCGCCCGGGGAGGCGGAGTCGAGGCCGGCGTGCGCGGCGGTGTTGGCCATGCCGGACTCCAGCGTGTCCTTGCCCATAGCCATGACCTGCAGGCCGAGTCCGAGCGGCCCGGCCACGCGAGCACCGAGACGGCCGCCGGGGCCTTTCGTACGGGCCTTGAGCGACTCGTTGGTCCAGAAGCCTCCGCCACCGCTCTGGGCGTTGGAGCCGCTGGCCCGGGTCTGGGCGTTGTCCCGCTCCAGGGCCCGGGTGTAGGCGGTGCCGCCGCCGACCGAGCCGGCCCCGGCGAGCTCGGGCCGGGGACCGCCGCCCAGTGAGGAGGCCGAGGAGCCGACGGAGCTGATCAGCCCGCCCGCCATGGCGGCACCGGCGCCCAGGGTGGAGAACGTCATGAACTTCGCCAGGGCCGGCCAGCAGAAGCACGCCATCAGGAAGATCAGCAAACCAACGATCATGTTCTGCACGCCCTGGCCCTGGTCGATGGCGAAGAAGCCGATCGCGAAGCAGAACACGATCATCGGTTTCATCAGGATCAGTGCGAGCAGCGCGTCCCGTGCCTTGGGCCACCAGTCCTTCGTGGCCTCCGACATCTGCCCGGCCAGCACGATCGGCATGGTGGCGACCAGGATCATGATCCCGGCCTGGCGCAGCAGCACCTCGATCCACAGGGCGCCGATGGCCAGGATGCACACGTTGCCGATGACGATGACCACGGCGACCGCGGAGGCGGCCTGCCCCTCACCGGTGATCATGGCTCCGCCGGCGGTGGCGGCTCCGCCGCCGCCGGTGATCAGGCCGCCGAACATCTCGCCGAACTTCTCTTGCATCGCCTGGGCGGCCGCATTGGTGGCCGCCGTGCCGCCCTGGGAGACGTTCTGGCCGCTGAAGCTGTAGTTGACGATCCAGTTCGAGAGTGTGTCGGAGAACGTCAGCGCGGTCGCGGTAACCGACCAGTACCCCGAAACGATGACCGCCCACTTCGCCAGGCCTGAGATCGCGGTGGCCGCGTGCTCGCCGCGATGGCTGACAGCCACCTTGCCGAACTGGAGCAGCAGCAGAAACACGGCGATGACCGTGGACAGCAGCAGGGCGAGCGCCTTGGGTTCGGCGATGCCGGTGTGACTCAGGTTGACGACGGAAGCCTTGTTGAACTCGTCGGCGAACTGCTGCAGCAGCCACACCACGGCGTTGCCGATGTCCTGGCCGGCTTCTTCCAGCGCGTCCTGCGCCAGTTGGCTGACTTCCTTGCCGATCCAGTCGCCGAGGGTTTCGCCGCCCGTCGGCCCGTACTTCTTGTACGCGGCTTCATTGCAGCTCTCGAAGGACTCCCCCTTGTTCTTGTCCAGGCAGTTCGTCAGGAAGGTGTTCAGCCTGTCGTAAACGGCCTTCGCGAGTTGGCCATTATCGACGGCCTCCTGGTTGGTTTTGCGCCATTTTTCGAGCTTCTTCTTCTCGCCCGCATTCCAGTCAGCATCGCTGCACTCGGATGATTTTTCGCCGTTGGCGTCCTCGCACTCTCCGGAAGTGCCTGGCAGTTCACCCGCCTTGGGCATGCGGCAGACGTCGTCGTCATTGATCGTTTCATAGAGGCAGTAGTTGCCGTGCTTGTCGATGCCGCATGCGTCACCACGGCTCCATCCGACCGGGCATTCCTTGTCATCCTGCGGTCCGTAGCCCAGATGGTACTTCGGGTTGTCCTTGGCCATTGCCGCAGGAGCGGTGCCCAGGCTGGTGCCGAAGCAAACCAGGACAGCGGTGAGGAGGACGACGAGACGGGCCAGCGGTGGGTTCCGGCGTTTAGTCCGCATGTCTCACCTGCTGCCAGCCGTCCGCCCAAGAGAGATGCTCGTCGGGGAAATAGGCGTGCGGAAATGAACGCTCTTTCCAGTACTGGGGCTCGTTCGTGATTTTCCAGGAGCCGTCCTGCCACTTCAGCAACAGATCGGTGTCCTGGTCCTTGAGCGGGTCGTCATCGATGCTGCCGTCGGCTTTCGTGGCGTACCGATCATAGTTCATCCAGATCTGTACGACTTTGCCAGTGTCGTCCAGTGAGGTCGCTCTTACGGCGTTGACCGTGGTGCTGAAGGTGATTCCGGCCGGAGTGCCGCCGCTCGGCGGCAGGCCGATCTGCTCGCGTAGTTTGCGTACCTCAGAGACCTGCTCGTCGACGTACCCGGTGGCGTCCGGGGAAACAATGGCGCTCAGTTGCTGCTGAGCCTTCTCGTCATCGAGGAAGGCGTACTCCTCCCAGAAGTAGACCGCCGTGGAAATCGCCCCGACAGGCCCGGAGGAGAATCCCGTGGAAAGTCCGTCCTTCTGCCCGGTGGGCTTTTCGAGGACGAGCTTTCGCGCCTTGTCGGGGGTCATCGCAGCCTGCTGACCGCCGGACGACGCCGACGGCTTGGCCGTGGTGGCCGTAGGCGAGGCCTTGGTGGGCTTGGGGTTGTCGCCCCCGAGCATCGCAGCCGCTGTCACGCCCCCGCCCACCAGCGCCCCGACCACCAGGACGCCAAGCACGGCGAGTGTGAGCCGGGCCTTGCGGGTCTTGCTCTCGCTCACCACGGCGGTCCTCACTTGGTCATGCCGTAGAAGGTGGACACGAGCGCCGCGGTGACGCCGATGCCGCCGGCGCCGAACAGGCTCCAGAGGACGGCCTGCTTGCCGCGAGCGGCGAGGGCGGCCCGTTCGCTGTTGTGGCCGACGGCCACCGCGGCCCAGCCGAGCAGGCCGCCGAGGACGGCTCCGGCCAGGCCGAGCCCGGCGGTCCAGTTCAGGATCTGCTGCACGGGCTTGCTGACGTCCGAGGGCATCGAGGGGGTGACCCCGGGAACCGGTCCGGCGGCGAGGGTGTGCCACTGCGGGTGTGCGGCGACGGTGGAGAGGGTGTTCAGGAGCTGGCTCATATCCGATTCCTCGTCAAAGGGCAGGGAGGGCAGAAGAGATCGGGGCAGGCTGCGGCGCGTCCGGGAGCGGCTGGCCCCAGGTGGTGTGTGCCACGGCGAAAACGGCCGTGGTGAGCTGGGCGGCGGCCTGCCGTGTGCGTGGGCGCAGGCGCGCGGCGTTCAGGCCGTGGGCGCGGATGTGCGGGTCGTACGGCAGATGCACCACGGCGGCAGTCCGCGCTGTGAGCATGGTGGCCGCGGCGCGTACGGTGGCCGGCGGGCGGCCGTCGCCGGTGGCGACCAGGGCGACGACGGTGCGTTGGAGGGGGAGACCCTCGGCGTGCAGGGCCATCACGGCCTGCTGCAGAGCCTGAACGCCGTTGGTGCTAGCGGCTGCACACAGCACAGGGACGGAGTAAGGAAGTTCGTACCAGCCGCGCGTCTGCCCCAGCTTTCCGGCGCAGCGGGCGGCGAGCACGTCGTGAGCGAGCGGGTGCACGGTGTCGGCGATGACGGCCTGCCAGCCGCCGATCGCGGCCAGTTGGTACCAGGCGGCTGGGGGTTCCGGTAGTGCGAGCGGCTGTGTGTGCCATTCCCGCCCGTCGGAGAGGATCTGCCAGTGCGCTTCACGAGTAACGGTGTTGACGGCGCAGGCCTGTTGCACGGCGGTCCGGGTCAGAGGTTGGTCGGGCGGCAGCGCGGCCAGCCCTCCGGCGTTCTGCTCGGCGAGGCAGGGGGGCCAGGGCGACGACAGGCGCGGCGCGAGGTCCAGGACGACGGTGGAGCCGCTGGCGGCAAGTCCATTTGCCAGCAGGCTCGCGGTGGTAGTACGGCCGCTGCCGCCGGTAGCGGCCATCACCGGCACCAGCAACCGCGCCCCCGCGGGCAGTACCGGAGCCGGAACGGGCTGTCTGCCCATCATTCCCCCGTACGTAGACGACCTTGGCGTTTGCCTCCGCCAACCGCCTCCTGGATGCGTCAGCACCATTCCCCACAGAACCCTACACGTGCAACTTACATATGCTGCAAGGGAGATACTTGAGCACTCCACAGGGTCGGCGCGTGAGCCGAGACGCGCAATGGGGTCATCCGAAGGCCCGCCGGGCCTCCGGACGGCCGTTCGCCTACTGGATTGAGGTTCCCCTGCGGGAGGTTGCCTGCGGGCCGCTGATCCTTGGTGTGGGCGCTGGTGCCTGGGACGTCTGAGCCTGCTGTCGTGCTGCTGCGTGTTGTTGGCGGGCGGCCTGTTCGGCCTGGCGTTGCTGCGATGTCAGGTGGGTGCGGCGTTCCGCTTCCTGGGCTGCTTGCTGGATTCGGCCGTTGATGTCTTTCAACTGGTGCTGGAGGGCCTGGGCTGTGCCGCGGGCGTGGCTGACGTCCTCGGCGGCTGCGGTCCTGGCCGTCTCGATGAGTTCCGGTGCGGCGTTGGCGGCTGTGAGACGGGCCACGGTCTGACCACCGTCCTGTTGGTAGCGGTCGGCGAGTTGCTGGGCGGTCGTGGCAGCGTTGTTCGCGTGTTCAGCGAGAGTTCGCGCTGAGTCGGCCAGGTGGGCTCGGTGCCGGGCGAGGTGGTCGTCACTGAGCATCGCCAGCGGGTTGGGAGCCTCGGTGGTGCGGTCGGCGGTGTCAGAGCGTGTGCGGTCGGCCTCGGCGTTGGTCGGCTGTTGAGGAAAGGCGGGGGGCCGCTGCTGTTGCACATTTTGGGTGCTCTGGGTCGTCTGTTGAGTGACCTGGGTTGTCCGAGTGGCGGTCTGGCTGACAGCTGTGGCCGTGTCCTGCTGGGTCGGCGGAGTTCCGGGAGGGGCGGCCGAGACGAGAACCGCCCCGTCAGGGCCCTGCACCGTGGCGTGTGCCCGCTGTGCGGCCGAGGCGCCGACGGCGGGCGCGGGGGCGGTGACCGAGGCCTGGACGAGAGAGGTCGCCGCGTGTTCCCAGGAGTACGACTTCAGGATCTCTCGCAGCTGAGCGGCGTCCTCGATGCGCTGGGGCAGCTGTTCTTTCAGCTGCTGGATGGCGGAGGCCCACTCGATAATGCGGTCCTCCGGGTCGGCGGGCTCTGGTACGACGCAGGGGTCGCCGATCTGTGGCGGAAACCGGTTGGCATTCTGTAAGAAGCGGGCGGCACCGCTGTCCTCGTTGACGAGCACGGGCACGCCGTGGCCAAGGGCCTCGGTGGCGACCAGACCGAAGCCCTCGTGCTTGGAGGGCATGACGAGGGCGTCGGCCTGCCGGATGTCGTTGCTGATAGCTTCGCGTTCCGTGGAGAATGGCAGCACGGACACGTGGGCGCCGCCATATCTCCTGAAATCCTCTTGGACTCCGGCCAGTTCATGTTCCTTCACGCCACGGATCGTGAGATGTACCTCGATGCCCTGGCTGTTCAGCAGCTTCACGGCCCGGGCCGCGTCCGCGAACCCCTTGAGGTCGTCGTCCGCGCGGCCCAGGGCCAGCAACTGCAGCGGCCCCCCATGTTGCTGAGCCCGCTGGACGAGAGGTTCGATGGCAGTGCCAGGGATGAGCTCGTGCGAGGTCGACACCTGCGGGTTCGCGGAGGCCAGTTTCCGGGCCTCCTCCGTGAGCAGAGGGCCGACGCCGACGACGACGTCGGCGCGGTTCATGATGACCTGCTCGATGCTGGAGTCCCGAGCGGCTTTCTCGGCCGCTCTGACAGGATCGTTCGGGTACTTGAAACCGGGCAGTCGTTCAGGGCTGGTGTGCAGGAAGTGGGTGACCCGCGCCTCGGCGTACCAGGCGTCCCGGATGGCCACCGCAGCCGGGCCCGAGAACCGGGAGTGGCCGATGACCAGGTCGAAGGGCTGCACCCGGGGATCCGGCAGTCCGAAGGTCGTGGGGTGCTGTGTAGTGACCTGTTGCTCTAACCAGTGGCGCCCCTCGATGTTCTCCGGCGCCGGTTGCACGGTGCGCAGTTTCACCCCCTCATGGCCGCCCTGCACCTGCCTGGCGGTCAGGAGGGTGACGTCGTGCCCGCGGGCCGCGAGGGCCATGCTGATCTGCTCATTGAACACGGGCACCCCGCCCAGCCCCATGCCGCTCTCGTCGCAGAGCACGAGGATTCTCTGACGCTGTTCGTCCAGCACGCGCCGCTCCCCCTCAGAGGCCGCCGTGGGCGGTGAGCTCACGCCAGAACCGCTGGCCGATGAAGTGAACCAGGTCATAGGAGCTGTAGTGGATCATTCCACTGTGTAGCCCAGGACGAAGGCGGGCCGCCAACTCGTCGAGCAGCTCGGCGAACACCACCGCCCGGGTGGCCGACAACACGACCTCGGTCTCGCCCCGGTCGCGCTGCGGCGGGCGCTGGTAGTCCGCCGGTGTCCACGGCTCGGGCCCCTTGGCGAACGCCTGGGTCCAGTCATCGGCCTTCTTGGTGAAGGACTCCGGATCCCCATGACCGCCTGCCGCGGACGAACCCCACACGAAATGACGGGACGGATCGACTCCGCCGAGGTACTCGCGCCAGACCTGCACCGAGTGGCCGCCGAGCAGAGCGAGGAGGTCGGAGGCGGTGACCGCGGTCTCCATCATCACGGAGAAGTCCGGGCTGGCCTTCAGCTCCTCCGGGGACGGGATGACCTCGGCAGCCCGCCACGCCGCCCCGCGCAGCTCCTCCAGCCGTACCCGCAGATCCGGTACGTCGCTGACCCGCCGGGACGCGGGACCGATCCAGGGAACGCCGCCCGGCGGGTATGGAGCCGGCGCGGTCACGCCCAGCGGCGTCCGCAGCGCTTCGGCCGCCTCATGGGCGAGCGCGCTCAGCCGCGCAGCGTCGGCACCAATAGTCGACGGTGGCCTTCCGGGAGCCAGTCGGCTGGCGAGTTCTTGCAGGGCGAAGTCGGTGGCCCAGAACCGGGCCGGGGGAACGATGACGCAGGCCCCGGGGCGCAGACTGTAGTCCTCCAGGTACCCGGGATCGGCGTTCAGGCGGCTCACCCAGTCCGCAAGTGCCTCCCGGAAGCCAAGCGGCCGGTCCTCACCGCCGGGTGCGCGACGTGAGATCAGGTGCCGGGCCGGGTCGGAGAGTTCCCCGGCCCGCGGTTCCTCGCCCTCGGCCGCCAGCAGACAGTTCTCCAGCGCCTGCCAGGCCGCGCACCGCTCGGGCGACCACCCGAACCGCGGGTGCTGCTCTTTGCGCCTCCATGTCGGGCTCTCCTGCGCCCACAACATGCGGGCCGCCGCCGAGTACAGCTGTTCGTAGGCGGCGGCTGACTCAGCCTGATCGTGCGTCATGTGCCTCTCCCGATCAGGGCCTGAACGGCCCGCGATCTTGTCTGTCGGACCTCATGCTCGCTGCTGCCGATGCGGGAGTCCACCGAGTTCGCCCAAACCGCCGGTCGCACCGCGGCCCAGCCGTCGGGCCTGGTACTACAGGCACAGATCCTGATCTGTGCCACAGCCCGTCCCTACACTCCCGCCGCTTGAGTTTCCCCGAGCCAGGTGGTCAAAGCAGGCCACTGCCAGGTGACCCGTACCCAGTAACCGCGCCCCTACGTCCTGGTATCCGGAGCCGAAGCGGGCTGTTCGCCCACCATTCTCCGTGTGCCTTCCCACGGCTACCGCCACCCCGTGCCTTGGGCACGTATGGAAGGCCACGCGCGCAACTCACGTGCTCAGTAAGGCAGGTTGACCCCCACATCACTGCCATGCAGTGATGGCGTACTGTCACAGATCATCACACGTGCCTTCGGACACCGGCTCGCGCACCGGAGTCCGGATTTCAGATTCGGGGGAGCGAATCTGCATGTGGGTCAGGAGGGGGACTCATGGGGGGCAAGGCGGCCAGACGCCTGCTGCTGACCCTGGCTATCGGATTCGTGATGACACCTGTAGCGCTCGGACTGGGCCTGGTGCTCCTGATCTCGACGTTCAGCGACGACGACAGCAGCAGCAATGTCGGCAACCCGGTCGGCGGGCTGCGCGTCGGCAAAGGCGGGGTGCCCTCCGAGTATGAGCCGCTCATCCTGCAGGCGGCCGCCGACTGTGATGCGGGCCTGTCCCCGGCGGTGCTGGCCGCGCAGCTCAGGCAGGAGTCCGACTTCAACCCGGGAGCCACCAGCGGCGTGGGTGCGCAGGGCATAGCCCAGTTCATGCCCGGCACATGGGAAACCTGGGGAGTGGACGGCGACGGGGACGGCAAGAAGGACGTCTGGGACCCGGCGGACGCCATCCCCGCTCAGGGCAAGTTCATGTGCTCGCTGCTGAAGAAGGCCAAGGCGCACCCCAGCTACAACGGCGCCCCGATCGAACTAGCTCTGGCCGCCTACAACGCGGGCTGGGCGCGCGTCGACCAGTTCGGAGGGGTGCCCCCGAAGTCGTTCGCCGGTGGGCAGACGTACGACTACGTACAGAACATCATGGCGATGTCGGCCCAGTTCGCGGCCCCTGCTGCCAGCGAGGACGGCACGCTGCCCGCCGGGTACGAACTGCCCGACGGCACGCCCGAGAAGGTCCGGGTCGCGGTGGCGTGGGCTCTGAAGCAGAAGGGTGGCTGGTACCACCTCGGCGGCGACTGCACCGACGCCCTGGGCAAGGACCCGGCACGCCAGTGCGACTGCTCCTCCCTGATGCAGCAGGCCTACAAGGCGGCCGGGGTGAGCATCCCGCGCACCACCTACGACCAGGTCGACATCGGCACGCAGGTCGACATCGACCACCCCAAGCCCGGCGACCTCGTCTTCAACCCCGGCCTGGACGGCTCCGACGCGCGGCCCGGACACGTGGCCATGTACATCGGCGACGGAATGATCATCGAGGCCCCGCACACCGGCGCGAGAATCCGGGTCGTCACTTACAGCAGTTGGCGCAACAGCACGAGCTACATCACCCGCATCACCGAAGTCCGCCGTGTGGTGGACTGGTGAACCTCGTACCGCGACCGGGGAGTCCGTTCATGTCCGAGCCGCTCTACCGCCCCTGGGGCATCGTGACGCCGGAGTTCTGGGCCACGCCCGCCCCTGGTGCGGCGGCTGCACCGCACGGTTTGCCCTCGGAAGCGCTGCGCGCCCGCCTCATCAGGGTCGCGGAGGTCGCCCAGGACGGCAGCCTGGAGGACGCAGCGGCACTCGCGGTCCAACTCGACCGGGACGTCACCGGCGAGTACGGAGAGGTGCACCTTCATACGGTGCAGGTCCGTGAAGTACGGGGCTACCTTGCCGCCTTGATGGGAGATCATGCGGTCGGCCTGGGCTTGTACCTCCACGCTGCTCAGCTCCGGGTCAGCATCCAGGGCCCAAGGCACCCGGAGGTCGAGGCGGCCACTCGCCGGGCCTACAGCCTCTGGCGTTCTTTTCCACCGGAGGCCGACCGGCAGCGGCTCGGCGCCGAGTTGCTGACCGTCGTCACCGATATCCACGGCCCCGACGCGCCGGTGGTGCGGCACACGCGCAAGCGCCTGTACGACCTCAGCCTGCCTTCCCTGCCGCAGCCCGCACAGCTCGACCGGTCCTGACACGGGACGCGGTGCCACGCCTCAGTTCGTCAGCACCGCCTCCCGGCTCGACATCCAGTACGTCACCGTCAGCTTGTCGTCGACGTACACGCCCTTCGCCGGGAGTGCCGGGTGGGCGGGCGGGGTGGAGGGGAGGTCGATGCTCAGCGTCTTCG
>CBFHCJ010000195.1:0-10197 GCA_965654005.1 uncultured Streptomyces sp.
CGGGGTCCGGTCCGGGCCCCGCGTATCCCGGTGAGGCGGGATCGGAGACGCCCGGCGCGGGCGGGCCCGTACCCGGGCCGCCCGGAGTCCCCGGCGTGACCGGCGGCACCGGAGGCACCGGCGGATACGGCGTACCGAGGCCGCTCGGCGGCGCCGGGGGCGCCGTATCGCGGACGGCACGGCCCTCGGCGCCCGGCATCGCGGTGCCGTGCCCGCCGGAGCGGGCGGCGCCGCGCAGCAGGTAGGCGGCCACGCCCAGCACCGCGGCCGTGATCAGCGCGGCGGCCCAGCCGGGCAGGCCGAGCGCCAGCGCCAGACCGAAAGCGAGCGCCAGCGCGGCGCCCGCGTACAGGCCGACGGCGCCGGACGCGGCGTACAGCGCCGCCGTACGGCGCTGCTTACGCGTCTGCTCGCGCAGCTCGTCGCGCACGGCCTCACGCGCCACCTGCGCCAGTTCGTCGATCAGGTCCTTGTCCAGATGTTCCAGATGTTCCAGATGTTCCAGACGTTCCAGGTGATGATCCTTGCGGTTCATGCCCGCCGGGTACCCGGGCCCCGGCGCCCGTAACGCGCCGTGCGCGCCCCGGGATCCGTCCGAAACGATCTCCTCCCCGGCCGGCCCCAACTAGGCTCGTCCGCATGGAGATTCTCGGAGCCTCACTGCGTGTCTGCGTCGACGATCTGGAGACCGCGGTCCCCTTCTACGAACGCCTCTCCGGCGGCACGGCTCTCCGTTTCGAACGCGGCGGTGTCCAGGTGGCCGCGGTCGGCTGCTTCCTGCTGATGAGCGGGCCCGAGGCCGAGCTCGAGATCCTGCGCAAGGTCGTGGCGACGATCGCGGTGAAGGACGTCGACGACGTCCACCGGGTGCTGACCGACCTCGGCGCCCGCATCATCGCTGGCCCGGTCCCGACGCCGGTGGGTCGCAATCTGATCGCGATGCATCCGGACGGGGCGGTGTTCGAGTACGTGGACCGCCGGCACATGAGCCCGTCCGACGTTTGAGGACGAGGCCGCCAAGGCGGAGGGAGCGTCCAGGCGACGACTCTGTGCATGGAGATCATCCCGGGGCGCGCGCCGCCCGCCGGGAAGAGATCATTTCGGCCGTGATCGCCCAGCGTTCGTGGTCCCGCCAGGCCCCGTCGAGGTAGATCATGTCCGGTGAGAACCCCTCCAGGCGGAAGCCGCAGCGCCGGGCGAGGGCGATCGAGGCGGTGTTGCCCGGCTGCACGTCGATCTCCAGCCGGTGCAGCCCCATGGGCCCGAACGCGTACCGCACCACCAGGTCGAGCGCCTCCGCCATCAGCCCGCGCCCGGCGGCGTGCGCGAAGGCGCCATAGCCGAGGGCCCCGCACTGGAAGGCGCCCTCCACGATGTTGTTGATGTTGATGAACCCGGCGATGGCCCCGGTGTCCTTCTCGCAGACCAGGAACCCCAGCCTCGTCCGGTCCTCGATGAGCCGCCCCGCGTAGACGGCGTAGGCCTCGGCACTGGTCGGCGGGAACAGCCACGGATGGTGCAGATCCTTGCTCTCCCGCGCCCGGGCGGTGAACTCGGCCGCGTCGTCGTGGGTGAAGTGGCGTATGCCCACGCGGGGGCCTTCGGCAAGGTATCCACGGGTCTCAGGCACATCGCCACCGTATGTGAACCGGGGTCACCCGCGCCGACTCATGAACAGCCCGGCCCGCCGTGCCTCCCGGACACATGAGCCCGAAGACCTCCCACGAGGGCGAGTCGGGGCGGCCGTACGAGCGGTGTCACCGGGTGAGCTCCAGGGTGGGGATGCCGGGCGGGTTCAGGCCGAAGACCTGCGCGTACAGGGACAGCTCGGCCTCCAGGGCTCGCACCATGGTCTCAGCTCGCCTGAAGCCGTGCCCCTCGCCCTCGAACGCCAGGTAGGCGTGCGGGACCCGCCGCCCCGCCAGGCGGGCCAGGAACCGCTCGCACTGGGCGGGCGGGCAGACCGCGTCGTCGAGGCCCTGGAGCAGCAGGAAGGGCGCGGTGATCCGGTCGGCGTGCTCCAGGGGCGACCGCTCGGTGTACCGGCCGGGCACCTCGGCGTACGGTCCGACCAGGGTTTCCAGATACTGCGATTCGAAGTCGTGGGTCTCGGACGAGCCCCAGTTCACCAGGTCCAGGACGGGGTAGAGGATCGTGCCGCAGGCGTACACGTCCGTCGTCGTCAGGGACACTGCCGTCGTCCAGCCGCCCGCGCTGCCGCCGCGGATCGCGAGCCGGTCGCGGTCCGCGGTGCCCTCCTCGGCGAGTGCGAGGGCGACGGCCGCGCAGTCCTCGACGTCGACGACGCCCCACTGCTCGCGCAGTCGGTCGCGGTACTCCCGTCCGTACCCGGTCGAGCCTCCGTAATTGACCTCGGCGACTCCGATGCCGCGCGAGGTGAAGTAGGCGATCGCCAGGTCGAGGACGAGCGCGGCGCGGCCGGTGGGCCCTCCGTGCGCCCATACGACGTACGGCGGCAGCTCGTCGTCGGGCGCGGCATGACCGGGGTGGTGCGGAGGGTAGAGGTGCGCGTGGATCTCGCGGCCCTCCGGGCCGGTGAACGTGCGGATCCGCGGCTCTCCGGCTGCCCGTCGTGCGCGGCGGCGAGCGCCGCGTCGATGGGCGAGGGCCACGCCCCGTACGGCAGGGTCCGCGCCATCTCCCCGCTCCCCTAGGCCGTGCGCAGGAAGCGGTCGAGGACGCGGACGCCGAAGTGCAGGGCCTCGACGGGAACGCGTTCGTCGACGCCGTGGAAGAGCGCCTGGTAGTCGAAGCCCTCGGGAAGCTTCAGCGGCGCGAACCCGTATCCGGTGATGCCGAGGCGCGAGAACTGCTTGGCGTCCGTACCGCCCGAGATGCAGTACGGCACCACATGCCCCTCGGGCGCGAACTCCTCCACGGCGGCCCGCATCCGGGCGTACGTCGGCGAGTCCACCGGCGCCTGGAGGGCGACCGAGTGGTGGTGGTAGGCCCAGTCCACGTCCGGCCCCGTCAGTTCGTCGAGGGTGGCGGAGAACTCGTCCTCGCCACCGGGCAGATAGCGTCCGTCGACGTATGCGACGGCTTCCCCGGGGATGACATTGACCTTGTAACCGGCGTTCAGCATCGTCGGGTTGGCGCTGCCCCGGACGGCCGGCTCGACGAGCGTGGCGGCCGGGCCGAGCTTCTCCATGAGGCCGTCCACGTCGTCGAGATCGGGCTCCAACCCGTACAGCACGGCGAGTTCGGTGAGCGCGGCGCGCACGGTCGGGGTGAGCCTCAGCGGCCACTCGTGGGCGCCGATACGGGCGACGGCGGCGGCGAGCCGGGTGACCGCGTTGCTGCGGTTGACCTTGGAGCCGTGGCCCGCCCGGCCGCGCGCGGTGAGCCTGAGCCAGGCGGTGCCGCGCTCGCCGGCGCCGATGGGGTAGATCTCCCGGCCGCTTCCGTCGTGGAAGGTGAACGCCCCGGACTCGCTGATGCCTTCGGTGCACCCTTCGAAGAGACCTGCGTGCTGATCCGCGAGGAAGCCCGCCCCGTCCTCCGCGCTCGCCTCCTCGTCGGCGGTGAACGCGATGACGAGGTCGCGCCGCGGTCGCGCGCCGGAGCGCGCCCAGTCCCGTACGACCGCGAGGATCATCGCGTCCATGTTCTTCATGTCGACCGCGCCCCGGCCCCAGACGACGCCGTCGCGGACCTCGCCGGAGAACGGGTGCACGCTCCAGTCCGCGGCCTCGGCGGGCACCACGTCGAGGTGGCCGTGGACGAGCAGCGCGTCGGCGCGGGGATCGGTGCCCTCGACACGGGCGACGACGTTCGTCCGGCCCTTGGTGCGCTCCAGCAGGGTGGGTTCGAGGCCCGCCTCGGCCAGCCGCGCGGCGGCGTACTCGGCGGCGGGCCGCTCCTGGCAGTCGCCCCCGCCGCCGTTGGTGGTGTCGATGCGGATGAGGTCGGAGGTGAACCGTACGACCTCGTCGAGTGCCTGCTGGTCAGCCATACTGCTCCTCCACCGCGACCGAGACGATCGTGGTGACCGCCTTGAAGGTACGGATTCCCTCGTACATGGTTCCACTCGTGTACGCCACCCTGCGTTCGCCGATGCGGTCCACTCCCGGCACGACGGTGGCGGCCATCGCCAGGTGCTCGGCGTCGAACTCCAGCGCGATGGTGAACGGCCCGTCCTGCACCGGCTGGTGACGTACCGCCAGGGAGGCCGCCTCCTTGGCTGCCGCGCGGATGTCGGCGGCTGTCCTGGCGGGTGTGCGGCACACGGCCGCGTACCGCGAGACATGGTCCTTGACGGCGACCTTGAGCGCCTCGGGCGCGTACCCGAGCGCGTCCTCGCAGGCCACGTCGTCGCCGGTGACGAGGACGACGGGCACGCCGTACTCGGCGACGACGTGCGCGTTCAGCAGCCCCTCGCTGGCGCGTACGTCATTCAGCCAGACGCCCGTGATGGAGTTGGCGAGGTAGGTGTGCGCCAGCACGCCCTCCATCCCGGCGCCGGCGTGATAGCCGACGAACGCGATGCCGTCCACGTCCCCGTGCTGTACGCCCTCCACCATGGACAGGGACTTGTGACGGCCGGTGAGCATCTGCGCCCGCTCGTCCAGCCGCTCCAGGAGCAGATTGCGCATGGTCGAGTGGGCCTCGTTGATCAGCACCTCGTCGGCGCCGCCGTCGAAGAAGCCGAGCACGGCGGCGTTGACGTCCGAGGTGAACATCGAGCGGCACCGTTCCCACTGCGACGCACCCGGCATCACGTCGTCCGGCCAGGTCACGCCGGTGGCGCCCTCCATGTCGGCGCTGATGAGGATCTTCATGCTCGTCACGTTACGCGCCGAGGGGTGGACCGGCTATGAAGCCGACGGGTGAACCGGCTACGAAGCGGACTCGTCCCGGCGCCCGCGTCGGATCCTCGCCGCCACCTCGTTCTGTTCGGTCTCCCACCAGGGGCGGACGAGTTCCGGGGACGGTGCCCGGCCGTCGTCCGCGGTCGGCGCGGTGGCGAGGGCGAGCTCCCTGTCGAGGCGGCGGTCGAGGGCCGCCGTCTGCACACGTTCGGTGCGCGCCCACTGCACCAGGATCGCCAGCAGGAAGGGCAGGGCGACCAGTTCGGCGATGCTGAGCATCGCTCCCCCGCCGATCTGCTGGTCGTGGTGGACGTCCGGTGCCCAGGACGGTGCGTGGTGCAGGTACCAGGCGCCCGCGATGAGCGTGCCGTGCGTCATCACGACGACGCCCGGGACCGCGTCCACGATGCCGTCCAGGAACACCAGGGCGGCTCGTACCGGGTGGGTGCACCATGCGGGCAGCGCCTGTTCGTGGGTGAGCACCGGTACGACGAACAGGCTTCCGGCCGCCAGCAGGTGCAGATACATCAGCTCGTGCAGCCAGCCGAGGCGCAGGGCGGTGGCGAAGTACGGCGTGAAGTAGACGGTCAGCTCGGTGGCCAGGACCAGGGCGGTGCTGACCAGCGGGAAGGTGAGGATGCGCACGAGTCGCCCGGTCATGGCGCGCCGGACCCGTCCCGCGGCGGCCTCCGGCAGCGCTTCGACGGCGAGCCGCAGGGGGTCGCCGAGGGCCAGGCCGAGGGGTGCGACCAGGTCGAGCAGGATGTTCTGTACCGCGGCCGGCCAGAACAGCACCTGGTCGTAGACGGCCAGCCCGGACATCGTGGCCACCACCAGGGCGCCGAGTCCGAGCAGTACGAAGGCGGTGGTGCGCGCGAGCGGCCAGGGCTCGCCCCGTCGGCGCAGGCGGCCGACGCCCCAGCCGTAGAGCGCGCCCAGGACGACGACCAGCAGCAGTGCGGGGACGTCCAGCCGCCATGAGGACAGCAGTCGTCCCGTGGTCAGCTCGGCGAGCTGCCCGGCCGACAGATCGGTCACCGCGGCACCGACCATGCGGATCATCCTCCTCTGGTCCATAGGGGCGAGCCGGCTCGGCTCACAGCGGGACGGTAGTCCCCGGCCATCGGGGACCGGGCGGCGGGGTGGGTGCCTGACGCACTTCTTACCGCTGCCTGGCACACTGACCCGACCCGCTGTCCGGCGAAGGAGTATCCCGCATGTCGATGGTCGGCAACCTGCGCAAAGTCGCGGGGCTGACGCGCCGGAGCGGCCGTGTGGACCTCAGTCACCCGGCCCGCTCCCCGCTCGGTTCCACCGTGGTCAACTGCGTCGTCTACCGCGACGGTGTCCGCCGGCCCCACGTCGACTCCGTGGAGGAAGCCGTCCGGCAGGTACGGGGGCGCCGGGGCGGGTTCGTATGGCTTGGCCTGCACGAGCCGGACGAGGAGGAGTTCGCCTCGGTCGCCGAGCTGTTCGGTCTGCACCCGCTCGCCGTCGAGGACGCCGTCCACGCCCATCAGCGACCCAAGGTGGAGCAGTACGGGGACGTCCTGTTCGCCGTCTTCAAGACGGTCACCTACGTCGAACACGCCGAACTCACCGCGACCAGCGAGGTCGTCGACACGGGCGAGATCATGGTCTTCACGGGCCCGGACTTCGTCGTCACCGTCCGCCACGGCCGCCACGGCTCCCTCGGCCCCCTGCGCGAGCACCTGGAAGCCGACCCCGAGCACCTGGCCAAGGGCCCGTCCGCGGTGCTGCACGCGATCGCCGACCACGTCGTCGACGACTACCTGACCGTCACGGACGCCGTCCAGGACGATCTCGACAAGGTCGAGACCGACGTCTTCTCACCGCACACCCCCCAGAACGCCGACGCCGGCCGCATCTACCAGCTCAAGCGCGAACTCCTGGAGCTCAAGCGGGCGGTGGTCCCCCTCGCCCGCCCCCTGTCCCGGCTCGCCACCGAGCCGATCCACTCGATCGGCCCGGAGATACAGGCGTACTTCCGGGACGTCGCCGACCACCTCTCCCGCGTCACCGAACAGGTCACCGGCTTCGACGCCCTGCTCGACTCCATCCTCCAGGCCCACCTGGCCCAGGTGGCGGTCGCCCAGAACGAGGACGCCCGCAAGATCACCGCGTGGGCCGCGATCGTCGCCGTACCCACCATGGTGTGCGGTCTGTACGGCATGAACTTCGACCACATGCCCGAGTTGCACTGGCGCTTCGGCTACCCGCTCGCGCTCGGCGTCATCGCCGTCGCCTGCTTCGTCATCCACCGGGGCTTCAAGCGGAACGGCTGGCTGTGATATCGATCTGATCGCACGTTCGATGATCACAGGGGGGCACATGTTCATAGGGGGACACACGTTCAAGGGGCGGCGACTGATACTTGCCGGTGTGACGGCGTTGCTCATAGCGGGGCTCGGCGCATGTGGTGACGATCCTTGGGACGACGAGCCGGACACCGTCTTCGGACTGAGGGACAGCATCCGCCACGTCCCGGAGGAGACCGTCAAGGACACCCGGCCGCACATGGTCAAGAGGTGCACGTCCGCCACCCGGCAGGTCAGGCACACGGAACGTTCGGGAACGGGCAGCAGGAGGAGCACCCGCACCTGGTACACCACCGAGCGGTACCAGGACTGCAGGAAGGTCCGCAGCGGCATCGAGACGTACCGGCGTGTCGTCCGGCCTGAGCAGTGGTGTGTGCGCCTGGACGACGTGGACGGCGACACCGCCCAGGACGACGTCTGGTACCAGGTGACCCGCGGGACCTACTTCGATGCCCTCGCCACGGACCAGCACGCCCGCATGGAGTTCACCCCGACCGGCACCGGCTGCTGAACGCGCCCCCGGCGCGGGGGCGCGTCCGGCACTGCTTCCAGGTCGGCGGTACTCCCCGATCCTCTCGCGCATGAAGACCGAAGACTCCTTCGCCCGCTCCCCCAGGCGAACACGCATGCCGTGAGCGTGCCGCCGAAGCCAGCGGCGTTCAACTGCTCCCGCGGTTCAGCGGTAGAGCGCGGGACGCTCGATCAGTTCGACTTCGGTGCGGCGGCCCTCCATCTGGGCGCGGACGCCTGCCTCGCAGACCGCCGCCGCGGCGTAGCCGTCCCAGACGCTCGGCCCGGTGACCTCGCCGCGCCGGGTGGCGTCGACCCAGGCCTGCACCTCACGGTCGTACGCCTCCGCGAAGCGCTCCACGAAGTCCTGGGCGATGGCGCCGCCCCAGCGGCCCGCCGCGTTGGTGACCATCGCGTGTCCCTCGCCGATCCGGGCGGTGCCGCGCTCACAGACCGCCTCGGCCTGCACCTGGTAGCCGAAGCCGCAGTTGACGAAGATCTCGACGTCGACGAGCGCGCCGCCGTCCGTCTCGAAGACGACGAACTGCGGGTCCAAGAGGCCGTCCGGGGCGTTGTCCGTCGGTGTCGGGCGCAGCACCGTCACCGCCGTGATCTCCTGGCCGAGCAGCCAGCGCGTCACGTCCATCTCGTGCACGACCGAGTCGTTGATGAGCATGGCACTTGTGAAGCCGGGCGGGCTGGCCGCGTTGCGGTGCCGGTTGTGCAGCATCAGCGTCCGGCCCAGCCGGCCGCTGTCCAGCAGCGCCTTCAGTTCGATGTACTCGGCGTCGTAGCGCCGCATGAAGCCGACCTGGACACGTCGGTGCCCCAGCTTCTGTTCGGCCTGGAGGATCCTGAGCGCGGAGGCCGCGTCAGGAGTCAGGGGCTTCTCGCACAGCACCGGCAGGTCGTGCTCGAAGGCCGTGAGCAGCGCCGCCTCATGGGCGGGGCCCGGGGAGGCGATCAGTACGGCGTCGACGTCGTCGGCGGCCATCGCGGCGGCCGGTTCCGAGTAGGCGGTGCAGCCCTCGACACCGGCCGCGACGCACTTGGCCCGTTCCCCGTCGACGTCCACGACGGCGGCCACCCTCGCCCCACTGATCACCTCGTCGATGCGGCGCACATGGTCGGCGCCCATCCGCCCTGTTCCGATGACGGCTACGCCCAGGGTTCCGAGCGTTCCACGCTGAGTCATGGTGGTTGGTTCGTCCCTTCGTGGGTGGTCAGGCGCCGCAGGAGCGGAGGAACGTGCGGGTTCGTACGGCGATGGGCAGCGGCTTGTCCGGCGCGCAGGGGTACATGTCCTGCTCGACGATGGCGAACAGTTCGGCGCCGAGCTTCTGGGCGGCGACGAGGACCGGTTCCAGCGCGGGCACCCCGGCCGGGGGCTCGCACATCACGCCGCAACGCACGGCGGGGCCGAACGGCACCCCGTTCCTGACGACGTCGGCGAGGATCTCCGGGTCGACCTGCTTGAGGTGCAGATAGCCGATGCGCTCGCCGTAGGTCTCGATCAGCTTGACGCTGTCGCCGCCGCAGTAGGCGTAGTGCCCGGTGTCCAGGCAGAGGTTGACGAGGTCGGAGTCGGTCGAGTCGAGGAAGCGCTCGACGTGCTCCTCGGTGTCGATGTGGGTGTCGGCGTGCGGGTGGACGACGATGTCGAGGCCGTAGGTCTCCTTGACCTCGTGGCCGAGGCGCTCCATGCCCTTGGTGAGGTGCGCCCACTGCTCGGCGGTGAGCTCCGAGGGCTCGAGGATCTCGGCGGTCCTGTCGTCCCGCCAGAAGGAGGGGATGACCACGAGGTTCCCCGCGCCCATGGCCTGGGTGAGGGCGGCGACCTGGCCGACGTGCTCCCAGGTGGACTCCCACACGGCGGGTCCGCGGTGCAGCGAGGTGAAGACCGTGCCGGCCGACACCTTCAGGTTCCGCTTGTTCACCTCGTCGGTGAGCCGTGCCGGGTCGGTCGGCAGATAACCGTACGGGCCCAGCTCGATCCAGGAGTAGCCGGCCTCGGCGACCTCGTCCAGGAAGCGTTCCCAGGGCACCTGCTGCGGGTCGTCCGGGAACCAGACACCCCAGGAGTCCGGGGCGGAGCCGACCCGGATGCGGTCCAGGGAGGGGGCGGTGGTCATGTCAGGAGTTCCCTTCGGGAGATGTCGCCACGGGCGCGGTGAGGTCTTCCTCTTCGGGGAGTTCCTCGACTTCGACGCCGCGGACCTGCGCCAACTCGTGCTTGAGGGCAGCGAGTTCGGCGCCGCCCGCCATGTGGTTGGTCAGCTCTTCGAGGCCGACCTGGTCGCGGGAGGCGGAGAGTTCGAGGGTGCCCAGGCGCAGCACGCTGAAGTGGTCCCCGACCATATAGGCGTGGTGCGGGTTGTGGGTGATGAAGATGACGCCGAGGCCGCGGTCGCGGGCGGCGGCGATGTACTTCAGCACGACACCGGACTGCTTGACGCCGAGCGCGGCGGTGGGCTCGTCCAGGATGAGGACGCGGGCGCCGAAGTAGACGGCGCGGG
>CBFHCJ010000196.1:0-10181 GCA_965654005.1 uncultured Streptomyces sp.
GCCAGAGGCCTGTCCTCCATCAGTGCCGCTACTTCCGCGCGGCCTCCACCGCCCGCCGCACGGAACCGCGCGCTGTGCCCGGCTTCACGGCATTAAAATCGCCGCGAAGCGCCTTGAGCGCCGTCCGCTCCTCCTCGAGCGGGACCGCGGCGGCCGCCAACTCGACGTCGGGTTCCGCCCGGCGGACGAGGCGGCGGACGAGGACGCGCCGGCCGGTCCCGCTCCCCTGCGGGAGGCGGGCCGCCCGGGGGTCGACAACCTGATTCGAGTGGTGGTCAGCAGGGGCTCGTACAGCCGCGCCGATGTGCTCTGGGCCTCCCGCCAGGGTGGGGTCCACCTGCTCGACGGCCGCCAGCTGCAGCAATGGGCCGCCGGGGCGTCCCTGGACGACCTGGGCCTTCCTGGCTGACAGCCCTTGCAAGATCGTTTGGCGGAGCGCGGGCGCGCTCGACAAAAGGAGATCCTTTTAATACACCCCGGCGCGGGGCGCTCGCGGAAAGGATCTCCTTTAGAATCTCGGTATGGAGAAAATCGGCGTTACTGCCTGGATCACCGCGTCACAAGCGGGGGCGCTCGCGCTGCTCGATAAGCGGCGGCGGCTGGAGGAAAAGGAGACTGTGCGGGAGCTGGTGGCGTCCGGCATTCGGCCGCGCGACGCTCGCGTGCAGGTGGCGCGTATGCGGCCGGAGCACTGGCCTGCGCTGGAGGTCGTCGTGGGTGAGGCGGTCCGCCGGCGCCTGGCGGACGAGGACCTGGCGGGCCCTTGGGCGCCGCTCACGCAATCCGACCTCGACCGCCTCGCACTGTCCGGCCGCTGGCCCGGGGCGAGTACCGGAATCACGCTGGTTCAGCGGAACTACGCCTTTCCGGCGGACCTCGTTCTGCAGCTGCGGACCGCCTCGTGGCGAGTCTCGGAGAAGCCGCTGGCCCGGCTGTACGAACTCGGCCTGGTCGGCTCCGGGCTGCGACTGACGGAGGAACAGAAGACCCGGCGCGACGAACTCGCGCGCCTGCTCTACCCGCCCGCCCGGATCATCCGGGAGGCCCTGACCACGTACGGCCCTCACTCGAACGAGTGACGGCCCCGGCCGGTCAATTAAAAGGATCTCCTTTAAGTGAATCCGGCTTCGCGCGCACAGTTCTAAGCGCCCTCCGGTCTTTTCGATTTCCTCAGATGGCCTAGTTTGAAAAGCGGCCAGAATGGGGTCTATAAATGCTAGCGTCGGGAATTCCGGCGGACTGTCCTCGGGAGGTACGGATGAGCACGGCAACGACGGCACGCGCGGCGGGGACGGTCCCGGCCAGTCGTGAAAGCGCAGATCAGGCCCCGGATCGGGTTCCGCGTGGGGAGCCGTACGGCTTCACGGACGGGGTGCCCGTCTACCGATGGGGGCAGGCGCCGGCGTACCTGCGAACGCAGACGCAACTGGGCCAGGCCCGGCTGAAGCTGGCGAACGGTCAGCCCGTCCTCGCGTACCTCTACCTGCGCAAGCACGACGTGGAGGTGCCGCTGTACGACCCGGCGGCCGCGGTGAAGATGCGGCCGCTGTCCTCGGCGGTGAAGAAGCGCATGGAGGCGGCCCGGACCTGCCCGGAGTGCGGCAAGGTGCGCGAGCACCGGTTGAACGGCCGCCCCTGCTCGCAGTGCTGGCACAAGGCACAGCTGGCCCGGCAGCGCGAGCGGGCCCGGACGTGCTGGGGCTGCGGGGCGGTGCGCGAGCGTCCGTACCCGGCCGCGCACAACCGGTGCGGCGACTGCCGCCGTGCCCAGCTCGCGAAGGAACGGGCCCGGAAGGCTGAGGCGGTGCTGTACTCCATCACCTGCCCCGGGCGGGACTGCTCGGTGAAGACGGCCACCAAAGCGGCGGTGCGCCGCTGGCGGGAGGCGAACCCGTACGGGTACTGGCGGCCGCGGTGGTGCTCGCCGTGCGAGGAACGCGACGCTCGGGAGCGGGCGGAAGCCGAACAGCGGGCGGTGGAGGCCCGGGAGGCTGAGCGGGAGGCCCGGCGCCGGCTGGTGCTCGAACTGCAGGAGTGGGCGGCGGCCGCGCTCGCGGACGAGACCCTGGTGGTCCTCGACACGGAGACGACGGGGCTCAACGCGGAAGCGTGCGTGGTGGAACTCGCGGTCATCTCCGGCTCCGGGGACGTCCTGGTGGACACCCTGGTCAACCCCGGGCGGCCGATCCCTACGGACGCCTCGGAGATCCACGGAATCACGGACGAGGCGGTGGCCACGGCGCCCTCGTTCGGGCAGATCCTCGTCGGCCTCACGGCCGCGCTCGACGGGCGGCGGTGCCTGATCTGGAACGCCCCGTACGACAAGGGGGTGTTGCGCTGGGAGCTGACCCGGCACTACCGGGCGGCCGGCCATGAGGACCCGGCGGCGTCGGCGGCGGCCTGGCTCGACGGCATGACGCTGGAGGACGCGATGGTGCCGTACTCGGACTGGTACGGCGACTGGTCGGACTACTGGGGCAACTACAGCTGGCAGGCGCTCGGCGGCGGCCACCGTGCCCTGGGCGACGTCCGGGCCGTGCTCGACCGCCTCCGCGAGATGGCCGCGCCCGTGGCCTCCTCGGTCGACTGAGAAGGGGGTTCACCTCATGGTGCAGATCAGGGTCATGACGGACGATCGCGAACGGGGCGAGCGGGTGGTGGAGATCCTGCTACCGCTTCTGCAGGCGTGCACCGCGCTGCAGGCCGGTGAGCCGACCCGGCTCACGCACCGCGGCGGCGGCCTGCGCCTGGTGCTCGACGTCCAGCCGGACGAGGGCTCCACCTCGGTACGCGTCGACCGCGCGGACGTCCCGGCTCGGCCGGAGCGAACGGCCCGCCGGCGTCGGGCACTTCCCCCAGGATCGCGGTAACAGTCCGGGCGACTGTTACCCCGTCTGACCTGGGGAAGTTCCATAAATCGGCCCTCAAATGAGGGAGCAAAACTAGAAGCGGGCGCCCCCGGTGCCCAACGGGCGGCGGCCCGGCGGCCGCGCCTCCACCACCTCGTTCTCGACGGCCAGGGCGGGCGGCTCGACGGCTGCCCGCTCTGCTGCTGTCCGGCCGCGCTCGCGCTGGTCGCCAATTGGCGACTGCTCCTCGGCGGCCTGGGGTCCGGTGCCCAACGGGCGGCGGGTGGTGCTCACCTGCCCAAGTCTCCCAGTTCGCCGAACGGGTCGGGCCCACGGTGCCGCGCTGAGCGGAGCGCCCACGACGGGCTCGGCCACCTCGCGGCAGCTGCTGCTCCCCCTCGACCACGGCCGGTGGTGCGGTCTCCTCACGCGCCCGTCATCCGCGACGGCGGGAGTACGGCGCCCGGCCCGACTCCGGCGGAGTCGACGGCACACCGCACCCGGGCCACCCCTCCCCCCTCCCGCCGCTGCCGTCTTTTGGTACCCCGGACGGGCCGCAGTCGGCAACGAGAGGCGGCTACGCGTGCCATGTGACGGTGGCCGGTCCTTTCGTCTGTGCCGTGTCACCCCCGGGCGCTACCGTCCCGGTACAGGCAGTAACCACACGGGAGGGACGGCGGGATGACGACAGCGGGGCACCGAAGCGGAGCCGGGGCGAGCGCGGGCCGGATGGGTGAGGCGGCTCGGACAGCGGAGCGGGCAGCACAGCACCGACGGGCCCGGGTGCTGCTGCCCTTACTCGCGGCGGCCGCCGCGGTGGTCGGGTGGGCGGCCGGCTCCCTGACGAACTGGCAGTTCGGCCTGGTCGCCGCGCTGGTCGTGGTTGGGCTCGGCGTACGGCGGCTGTACCGCCGGGGCCACAACAGCTGGGCGGTGGGTGCCGCTGGGGAGGCACGGACGGCCAAGCTCCTGGCCCCGCTCGTCCGCCGGGGCCACGCCGTGGTGCTCCACGATCGGGCGATCCCTGGGAGTCGGGCGAACCTCGACCACCTCGCCTTCACGGCCGCTGGCGCCCTGTACGTCGACACGAAGAACTGGACGTCGGACAAGTCCCAGCTGACGGTGCAGGGCGGCACCCTCCGGTACGGCCGCTACGACCAGACCCGCGCTCTGCAGACGGTGGTCTGGGAGGCGGAACAGGCAGCTCGGGCCCTCGGCGTCCCGGTCCGGCCGGTGGTCGCCGTGCACGGTGCGAAGGTCCCGGCTCCGCGCGGACGCCTCGAACTGGGCGGCGTGACCGTGGTGGAGGCGAAGCGGCTGCGCGGCCTGCTCCGGAGCCTTCCTCCCCAACCCGGGTGGGACTCGGCCCGGCGGGCGGCAGTCGGGCAGCTGGCGGAACGGACACTGCCCCCGGCTTCCTGACGAGGAACAGACAGAAGGGCCCGGCCACCTGGCCGGGCCCTTCGTCGTCCCTACGCGGTGCGCTCGCGCCGGCGCAGGGTCGGCGGCCGGTCGGTCGTGTTCGCGAGCATCCGGCGGACGGTCTCCGGGTGCCAGTGCTCCCCGCGCTTCGGGCGGAGCCCTTCGGCCTCCAGCGCGGCCGCGATCTCGCGCAACGACAGCTCGTCCTCGTCCCGGAGCTGGCGGGCGCGGGCTCGGCCCGCCTGCTCCATCTCCTCCTCGGTCAGCTCCTTCTTGTGCGCGGCCCATCCGTACGGCGGGGCGCCGTACGCGTACTGGCCCTTCTCCCCCTTGATGCGGCGGCCGCGGCGGAGCTTGGCCACAGTCATGCCTCGGTCCAACTGCGCGAACACGCCCATCATCTGGCGCATGGCGGTACGCATCGGGTCCTCGGGGTCGTCGGGCAGGATCTCGCCCTGATCGGCCATGAACGCGCGGCCGCCGTGCTTCCACGTCTGGGCCAGGGCCGCCTCCTGCACCACCAGCTCGCGGGCCAGGCGGTCAAGGTTCGGCGCGACGATGCCCTGCACGCGCTTCTCCTCGATCCACAACAGGGCGTCGGCCAGCTCGGGCCGCTCGTCCCCGGCGACGGTGCCCGGCACCGCCTTCTCCACGAACAGCTTCACGAGGCGGTGGCCGTTCTCGCGGGTCCATCGGCGCACGATGCGCTCCTGGTCCTCCAGCCCGAACCCGTCCAGCTGACTGCCGGTCGACACTCGGATGTATCCCGCCAGGCCCAACCGCATCTGATCGCCTCCAACGCTCTGACCTGCACTGTCACAGTAATTGGCATAACTGTGACATCGAACAGAGCCTATCCGGCCCTCGACGGGCTGTTCTGAGAGGGCGTCAGCCGCTCTCGCCGGAAACTATCCACAGGGGAACCGTTCCAGACTGCCGACCATGAACACGAACACGCGCCGCTGGCGCTCTCACGTCCTGGTCCTCCTCGTCGCTCCGTGCGTCCTGCTCGCGGAGCTGGTCGTGCTCCCCTTCTCCCTCGTCCGGCTCGGCGTGCGCGGGCACTCGGCCGGCTGCCCCCGCCGGGAGGGGTCCGGGTGCAGCTGCTTCCTGTCTTCGTGGCGGGCCGTGGGCCGCGGTGTCCGGAATGGCTGGCGGGAGGCGTTCGGGTCCTGAGCACGGGACAGGCCCCGCCCGGGTGGGCGGGGCCGTTCAGGTCAGCGGAAGCCCGCGACCGTGGCGGGGGCGGGTTCCGACGGTCCCGGACACGTCACTTCTGCAGGATCGGCCGCTCGATGTGCCGGTGCTCGACCTCGCACCCGATCCCGGCGGCCCGCAGGTGCACCGCGATCTCCTCGGCCACGGCGACCGAACGGTGGCGGCCGCCACCACAGACCACGTGGACATCCACGCGGTACTGCTGCGGCCCGCCGGTCCACTGCCGAAGGTTGTCCCGCTGCAGCAGGATGCGGACCTTCTCGGCGGACTGCGCCACCAGCTCCTTCGCGCCTGGCGTCGCCATGACGTACCGGCGGACCTCCGGGTCCAGGCCGTTGCTGTGCAGCATCCGGTCGCGGACCTCGGGGTCCTCGGGCGGGTTGCGCAGAGGGCGGGTGTCGACCACCACGGCGTTGCCGCCCGGGTCGTCGTGGTGGCCGGCGCCGTACGAGGTGATGACGCTCTGGACGTGTCCGTCCTCGTACAAGGTGCTGAGGTCTTCCGGTGTGGTCTCCATGCTGTTCAGCCTCCATGCCGCCTGCGGGCGGCGGTAGTCGGTTCGCGGTGTTGCCCGTTGCCGATTCGGGCGGGGGTCAGTTGGCGGCGGGGCGGGGGTGGCTGCACCCGGGGCAGCGGGCGAACGCGTTGTCGTTGTCCTCGCCGCACCAGGTGCACGTCCAGACGTCCGGCGGTGTCTGGATGGTCTCCGGGCTGACGCACCATCCGGTGTCCTCGCCCTGGTCCTCCAACGTGCGCATGTCCTCGTCGCCGGTCCACACCAGTACGGCCGCGTCCTGGTCCTCGCTGTGGAGTCCGTCGCGGTACTGCTGCTCGGCGTACAGCCTGGCGGTGGTGGCGTCGGTGCACGGCATCCCGGGGCCGCCTCCGTCGACCTGCCAGGCGACCCACGTGCGGGGCTTGCGGCCGCCGACGACTCCCAGTCCCCGGCAGTGCTCGCAGACTCCGGTCCCGTCCGCGTGGGCGTTGCGGCAACTGCCGTCCTCGTCGCGGACGAGGTGGGTCAGCCACTCGACCTGGCCGGGCTGGAGGCGTACGGCGTGCTGCTGCCCGCCGGCTTCCAGGGTGAGCGTCGCGCGCTCGGCGTCGTCGGCGTCGGTGGGGTAGGTGTCGAACAGGTTCCGCAGGGCCAGGGCCAGGGCGGACAGGTCGGGCTGGCTCATCGGGTCGACTCCTCGGTGGTTGTGGTGTTGGCCGCGAGGAAGGCGCCGGCGGCGGCCGCGGCCTCCTCGCTCGTGTCGTACTCGGCCTTCTCGGGCGCCTCGCGCACCTTCCGGTTGGCGGCGGTGGCGATCCACCACCAGCTCCCGTCCTCCGGGTGGAAGGACACCCTGGCCTCTCCGCCGAACGCCTCGAAGTGCACGGGCTCCTTGTTCGCGCGCTCGTTGATCGCGCTCACCGCTCCGGGCCAGCGCTTGCGGGCGGCCTGGCGGGAGATCCCCCACGCGGTGCCCAGCTCGGCGTAGTTGGCTCCGGCCGCTCCGGCTGCGCGGGCGAACCGCTCGGCCAGCACGTCCAGCTCCTCGTCCGCGTACTTGCAGACGATCAGCTTCGCCAGGGGGATCTCCGGACGGGTGAGGTCCAGCACCTCCTCCGCGTCGTCCGGACGCCCGGCGGTCAGCCGCTCGTACACCGTGTCCCCCAGCTTCTCCAGGGCCTTGTGCAGGGCCTGGCGGAGCTGGTCGCGTTCTTCCTGGGTCGGTTCCTTCATCTCCATGCGACAACCCTAACTGTCGTGAACCTAGGTTGTCAGGGGAACCTGCATTGTCGTCATATGCCAATCCCGGGCAGCGCTGAGGAAGGGGAGGGAGGGCCCGGTGGTGGGTGAGGTCTACCGTTCAACTGCCCATAAGGGGAACGACTGTTCGGGCGTAAAGGACTGGCCTGCGGCCAGGCTGAACACCCCTGAGAGGGCCGATCCGGCTCTCTCTCGTCCTCAACCTCACCCCCGGTGGGGGTGGGCCGGATCGGCCCTCTCAGGCGCGGATAAGGAGCTTCGCGCGTTCCTTCTCGGGCCTTCGGCCCGGTAGTTGAAGGACAAGCGCTTCGCGCTTGGCTGTTCTCTTTGCTCCACCCGCGCACCCTCCGGGTGCCCTGAGCGGGTGGAGAGAAGCGGCCCCCCCTAGCAAAAATGACAGAGCTTCCCGTTGGGGTTCTGCCATCTCTGCTAGAGGGGGGTTTCGCTTCAACCTGGGGTACTCGTTTCCGGTACGCCCGTCACGGTATGTCGCTTCACTCAGGCCACGGGTATTCGCACGCTCGCCTTGGGACCGGGACTTGCAGTCAGCGCTGAGAGGTCGTGTCTCTGCCCGCTCTGCGCGGGCGCCGGCTGGGGTCCACCTTGTTCGCCATGGGATCACTCGTCATGGCAAGGCCGGTCTGGCTGCTGCTCCATTTCACCGTTTAGCGTCTACACGGCCCCTGCGTGCCCGATCAGCGGGTGTCACGTATGGGGGCGGCTCGGCCTTACTCTCCCGGTGGCAAGCCGGGGTCGGTCTTGGTGACGCGGACCGATCTCAACCGCGGGCTACTCCGGGTTTACCCCTGCTCGCCTGGCAGGGGCCACGGGCCGGTTTCATTGTCTGCTCCTCCGGCTCCACGTCTCCGTGGCCCTTCGGACGGGGACCGGTCTCCCCTGGGCATGTCGCCTTCTCCACCTGCCATGGTGGAGCGCGTCCAGCTACGACTTGGGCGGGCTGGACGGGCGGTCCCCGGGCGGGGGCTTCCTCAACGGCCTGGAGCCGGAGGAACTGGGTACGCGGTGGGTGGGTGACCTCCCTTCCGGACACACCGGACTGAGGGCGCACTGGGCCACCACCGCAGCTTCTTGCTACGATGCGATTGCTCCTGGAGCTAGATAAGGGGCACATACGAAGGCCCGGCCCCGGACTTCCGTCCGGCGCCTGAAAAGGGCCTACATGTGGAGATAGGGACTCTCAGACCCGCGCCTGGCAGCTTGTGACTGAGGTGGTCCCGCCGAACGAGCGGTGCCCTGATCTGAACTTTCGGGTCAGGGCTTTTGCGCGTCCGGACGTTGTTGTCATCCGGTCTGGGGCAGCTCCTCACCAGCGTTCTGGGCTGCCCTCGGGGCCTGCCTCGCCTTGCGGCGGGCTTCCCTCTTGTGCAGCTCGGTAAGGGCTTCACGGAGCACTTCGGCCCCGGAGATCCCAAGGTCGTTCACCAGCTCCTCGTACAACCCGCGTACGTAGTCGCCGGGCTTGAGCATCACGGTGGCGCGCAACGGCTTGTCCGAGGGGAACACTCCCGTTCGGCCCGGCTGCTGACGTCCTCGTACTGCCATGTCCAAGATCTTATCCATAACGGGGCCCGTGTGGTCCACACTTTCCCGCGTGTCTTGTGGTTTTCCCGTGACGCGGGAGGCCACTTGTCGACTTCCCGTGTGGCGGGCAGGCCCGAAAACCCCGAGATATCAGGGGTTTACGGCCCGGGGAAGGTGCGCGAGTCGTCGCTGAACGTCCGCGCGAGCACCACTCTTTCCGGGGACGCGGGTCCGGAGACTCAACAGCTCGATGCCCAACTGCCGGAGCTGGGACGGGTCGCTGACGTGGTGCCAGGCGCCGTGGGCGCGGTCGACGGCCTCGGCCACCTCGGGGTGGTACTCGGGCTGGTCGGCGGTCAGCCGGACCACGGCGGCCTGCAGCCACAGCTGACAGGCGCGGTCCGGTGCTCCTTCCTGCTGCGCGAGGAACGCGCGGACCTCGATCCAGTGAGCGACCTCGACGGACTGCGCGCCGTACGCCCGGAGGGCGGCCTGCTCGTACGAGGCGGCGATGGCGGCGGCTTCGCCGTGGCGGCCGGCGCGGCTCGCGTCCCGGATCGCCAGGTGGGGGTCCTCCTCGACGGCGGCCGCGGTGGTCGACGTCGCCTCGGTCCTCGGTGCGGGCACGTCGACGTCGGGGTGCGGGGCTGCCTGCTCGACCACCTGCCCGCCCAACCACAGGGTGGCGGCGTCCTCGACGGCGGCCGCGCGGGCGGCTTGGTGGTGCAGCTGCTCAGCGCTCGGCCTCGTCGGCGCGGTGCGGAGGATGTGCGCGAGCGCGTTCGTGTACGAGGGGCCGGGCCGGTGGCGGCGGTCCTGCAGCTGCACGGCGCCGTACAGGGCGAACGGTCCGGCCAGGGACTGCTCCTGGTGGACGAGGGCCTGCCAGACGTCCGTGTCGGCCGCCAGGTCGGCCACCACCGTGGTGGTGCCCGGCGGGCGGCGCTGCAGCTCGGCACCGATCCAGTGCCACGGGAGCGCGGTGTACCGGATCGTGCGGGCGGTGGTGCGGGCCAGGGCCAGGTGGAGAAGGTGCTGGCGCGGGTCGACGGCCAGGTGCCCGGCGACGTAGACGAGTAGCGGGCCCTCGACGGCGGCCGCGGTGCGCAGGTTCGTCAACACCGTGTTGGGGTCGTCGGGGTTGGCCAGTTGTACGGCGCTCGCGTACGAGGTGCCGACCAGCCGCGCCGGCGGGACGGCGGCCAGCTGAGGCAACACCGCGGTGACCGCGAGCGGGTGTCGTACGGGCGGCTCGGCCGCGACGAGTAGTGCGTATCCCGGCTGTTCCCCCGTGCTGATCCCCATGGGCAGCACCGTAACCGGCTGCTCGGCCCTCGCGCGGCCGCGCCGTACGTCCGGGCTGAGCGGGGTGGTTCCCTCGTTGGGCGGCAGGC
>CBFHCJ010000197.1:0-10124 GCA_965654005.1 uncultured Streptomyces sp.
CTGCGGCTGCGCGACAAGGGCAACACGGTGCTCGTCGTGGAGCACAAGCCGGAGGTGATCGCCATCGCGGACCACGTCGTCGACCTCGGCCCCGGCGCCGGTACGGCGGGCGGCTCCGTCTGCTTCGAAGGCACCGTCGAGGGGCTGCGGGCCGCGGACAGCATCACCGGCCGCCATCTGGACGACCGGGCCACCCTCAAGGAGACGGTGCGCAAGCCCACCGGCACGCTGGAGATCCGCGACGCGACGACGCACAACCTCCAGGGCGTCGACGTCGACATCCCGCTCGGCGTGCTGACCGTCATCACCGGCGTCGCGGGTTCCGGCAAGAGCTCGCTCATCCACGGGTCGATCCCCGCCGGCGACGGTGTCGTCTCGGTCGACCAGGGCGCGATCCGCGGCTCCAGGCGGAGCAACCCGGCAACATACACCGGTCTGCTCGACCCTGTCCGCAAGGCGTTCGCACAAGCCAACGGCGTGAAACCGGCGCTGTTCAGCGCCAACTCCGAGGGCGCCTGCCCCAACTGCAACGGCGTCGGCGTCATCTACACCGACCTGGCGATGGTGGCCGGCGTCGCCATCCCCTGCGAGGAGTGCGAGGGCAAGCGATTCGAGGCGTCGGTGCTCGAGTACCGCCTCGGCGGCCGCGACATCAGCGAGGTGCTGGCGATGCCGGTTACCGAGGCCGAGGAGTTCTTCGGCTCCGGTGAGGCACGCACCCCGGCCGCCCACAAGATCCTTCAGCGGATGGCCGACGTCGGGCTCGGCTACCTCACCCTCGGCCAGCCGCTCACCACACTGTCCGGGGGCGAGCGGCAGCGACTCAAGCTGGCCACCCACATGGCCGAGAAGGGCGGCGTCTACGTGCTGGACGAGCCGACCACCGGCCTTCACCTCGCCGACGTCGAGCACCTGCTCGGCCTGCTCGACCGGCTCGTCGACTCGGGCAAGTCGGTCATCGTCATCGAGCACCACCAGGCGGTCATGGCACACGCCGACTGGATCATCGACCTCGGCCCCGGCGCCGGCCACGACGGCGGCCGGATCGTCTTCGAGGGCACACCCGCCGACCTCGTCGCCGCACGCTCCACCCTCACCGGCGAACACCTCGCGGCCTACGTCGGCACCTGACCGAAACCCCGGCACGCCGGCGGAGATGAGCCTTTGCCGGCGTGCCGGCATGATCCAGGGCACTGGTCCGGCGGTGTCCGCGAGTCCGCTGACTTATGACGGTGGTCGCAGCGGCACAGGGTCGGACCCGGCCTACACGGGTAGGAACGGGCTGGGTTTGCCGTGCCAGGAGATACGCAACGCGTCCCGGGCTCGAGTGGTGGCGACGAAGAGTTGGTTGCGGCTCTTCTTGAGCTCGCGTTCGTACCGGTTGCGGTCGGTCGTCTCGTACTTCTCGATGAGGGCGGTGCGCGGGAGGATGCCGTCACTCGCGCCGATGACCGCGAGCTTCTGGTACTCAAGCCCCTTGAACCGGTGCATCGTGCCGATGTGGACCTCGCCGCCGCCCTGCGGACCGTCCTTGGTGAGGGTGGCTGTGGTGATGCCGTGCTTCATCTCCAGGTCGGCGGCGACGCGGCCGGCCATCTCGCCGTCGGCGACGCAGACGGCCATGGTGCCGCTCGGGTCGCGTACGGTGCCGTCCTCGGCAGGCTGGGTGATGTCCGCGCGCCACCGCTTGAGGGCCTCGGCGAGCTGGGTGATCTCGTCGGTCCAGTCGGCGCAGGCGACATACTCGGGGACTGGGCCGTGCAGCAGGGAATGGTAGCCGTCGAGGGTGTCGTTGCCGTCGTCGAGGTCGTCATAGGTGGCCCCGCGGACGACCTTGGCGGCCTGGTCGAGGATCTCCTGGGTGGTGCGGTAGCTGAGCGTCAGCTTCGAGGAGCGGCCGCGGATGTTGATGCCGACGGTGGAGAGGGTGACCTGCCTGTCGTAGATACGCTGGTGGGTGTCACTGGCGATGAACAGGTCGTCCGGGCCGGGCCCGACCATGGCGCGCAGCATCTTCCAGTGGGCGGGGCTGAGGTCCTGGGCCTCGTCGACGACGATGTGCTGGTAGCGATGACGCAGGTAGCGCATCCCGGAGCTGTTGTCGTCGAGGTGGGCCAGGTCGCCGCCGCCGATGTCCTCCTTGCGCTCGGCGCGGATCTGGATCTTGCGGGCGCGCTCCATCTCGTAGCGGGCCGCGCGTTCGGCGGCCTGGGCCCAGGTCTCCCGGCCCAGGCCGTTGAGGCGCAGGGTGAACTGGTCGAGCAGCTTCCAAATGGCGGCGCGTTCGGGACGGTTGAGGGCGCGGCCCATGCCGGCGCGGCGGGCTTTGAAGTAGTCCTGGCGGGAGGCGAGGGACTGGCCGAGGACGATCTGTTCCCATTCGTCGAAGAGGAACTCGGCGTCCCAGCGCTGCTCGTCGTGTTCGAAGAGGACTTCGCGCAGTACGTCCAGGGCCCGGTCGTCGGTGAGCAGGCTGCGCTGCGAGCCGGGCGCGGTGTTCTCGTTGAGGACGCTCTGCGCGAGCTGGTCGATGTGCTTGATGTCGATACGGCCGAGCAGTGCCGGGTCCATGAGCGAGGTGAGCCGGGAGCGCAGGTCGGCGGTGAGGTTCTTGGTGTACGTGGTCAGCAGGATCGGCTTGCCGTGGCCGGGCGGCAGGGCGGCGGCGAGGCGGGCGACGCGGTGCAGGGCGACGATGGTCTTGCCGGTGCCGGGGCCGCCGCTGACACGGGCGGGGCCGCTGTGGTTCCGTTCGACGATCTTGCGCTGGGTGGGGTGGAGGTAGACCTTCCAGGCGCGGAAGTCGCCCTCGGCCAGGACGTTGCGGATGTCGTCGTCGACCGTGGTGACCGCGGTACGGGTGAGGGCCGCCGCCATGTCGTTCTCGAAGCCCGGTTCGAGCTCGGTGGAGGCAGGCTGGGTGATCTCACGCTCGACCTCGTCGACGGACATGCCGGAGCCGAGGCCGGTGAGGACCTCGGCGGTCAGGCGCGGGGCGCCGGCGATGAGCTGGTCGAGTTCCTCGTCGGTCGTGACGGTGAGGGCGAGGTCGATGAGGGCGTCGGCGACACCGAGCCGGCGCAGGTCCTCGGGGGTGCAGCCGGCGAGGAGCGGTTCGGCGGGGGCGGCCGGTTGCCGCGCCACGACGGGTGCGGGCATGGGCTCGGCCGGCACGGCCTGCTCGTCCGGGGCCGGAGTGAGCCGGAGTCCCGCGCGCTGGAGGACGCTCTGGCCGACGACGCCGAGGTCGACGAACTCGATCTCGCCGGTGATCCGGTTGATGGCGACGGTGAGTTCTTCGTAGACGTCCTTGCGGTGGCGGACGGCGACGATCAGCCACTGCTGGATGCCATCGGTGCCGACACCCGCCCGGGCGAGAAGTGCCCGGTACGAACGGTCGATCTTGGCGCGGAAGATCCGGCCGTCGCCCTTGAGGGGCTTGAGGTCGAGGCTGGGGTGATCGGGGTCGAGGCGGAACTGGTGACAGAAGTCGTAGAACTTCGTCTTGACCGACGAGTCCATCTTGTAGAGCTCGTTTTCGGCCTTCTGGTAGAGGCTGAGGCGTGCGGTCATCGTGCGGCACTCTGTTCTTCGGAGTCGGGACGGGCGGTGGCGTCGGGGAGCGCGGCCAGCAGGGCGTCGAGGTCGGCGAGCCAGTCGTCGGCCGAGCGGATGGTGAACCCGGCGTCGCGGTAGGCGCGCCAGGTCTTGTCGCTCTCCTGGTCCGCCTGGTCGTACGGCTCGGCCATGACGGCGATCCGCTGGTCGCCGTGGTCCCAGGCGAAGTCGGCGAGCCAGCCGCGTTCGCCGAGTTCGTAGCCGTAAGCGGGGGCTTTCCTGCCACCGTCGGCCAAGGCGTGGGCGAGGCGGGTGAGGGGGGTGTCGGGTTCGTCCTCGTCGAGGTATTCGAGGATCTCCCGGTCCCACAGCAGATCCCGCACCGCTGCTTCGAGAGGAGTGTCGTTGGACGCTTCCAAGGGTGTGGGCCGCGGTGCGGGCGTGCCGGTGCCGTACCGCACGACGAGGGACTCGAGTTCGCCGAGGCCGCCGAAGGCCTTGAGAACCGAGATGTCGAACCTTGCTGCGGTGGCGGTGGTCAGCTGAATGCCGTCGCCGCCGTCGTGGGCGAGGAACTGCAGAATGTTGGACCACTGGAGCCAGGACCGCCAGCGTGCCTTGTGTTCGGGCGTGCCGAGCTGGTCGGGCGCGGTGTCGTCGAGGCAGGCCAGGGCGGACCAGCGGCCGGTGGCTCCGTCGACGAGGAAGGCGACGGGGAGACCGGACTGGTCGCAGGTCTGGAACAGGTTGAGCGTGCCTGTGCCCTGGACGGGGGCCGGGTCGATGCCGTCGGTGTGGCCCCAGGCGTCGAGGAGACGGTCGAGCGCCTGGCGGGTCTGGTCGGGCGTGCCGTTGCCGACGAGGATCTCCTTGGCGGTCCCGAAAAGTCCGCCGACCACGGCCGATGCCCGCCTGCCCCAGGCCGCGTCGTCCGGACTGCGCAGGTACGCGAGGAGCATGGTCATCGGGTCGGTGAAGGCGGTGGCGGCAAGGTCGTCGCCACCATGGTCGGCGTAGAGCTGCTTGGCGATGTCCTGGGCACTACGCGGGTAGGGCGGCCACACCGGCTCGGCCGCCTCCCGCCCCGCGGAGGATTCCGCCGTGTTCGTCTGCCGCTCGAAGGCGTCGAGGTCGTCCCAGGTGAGCTGGAAGGCGGCGCGTCCCTCGGCTCGGAGCCGGTTGCGCTTGTCGGCGTCGCCGGCGAGCCGGTTGTGCCGGCGAGTGGCGTGGTAGCGGTGTCCGTCGAGGTAGACGGTGATCTTCTGCTTGGGGCCGTCGATGCGTTCGAAGGTGAAGTCGGTACGGGTGTAACCCTCGTTGCGCTGGGCGGTCAGACGCCAGCCGTGCACGGTGCCGACCTCGTCGAGACGCAGGTAGGCGCTGTTGTCGCCGCTCTCTTCCAGGACGGCGTCGCCGCGCTGTCCGGCCCACCCGCGCAGGGCCTTGAGGAAGCGTGCCTCGAGGTCGGACTCGACCTGTCCGTCGAGGCCGATCCGGTCGGTGTTGCCGACCGGCTTGGTGTCCCAGGCGTCGGTGTCGGTGCCCAGGAGTTCGTCGAGGATCTCCAGGGCGGCCTGGCGGGAGACTCGCTCGATGTGCTGTTCGTCGGCGTAGCGGTACAGACAGTGGTGGCAGGCCGGCCCGCCCTCTCCGTTGCAGGGGCACTCCACGAGCAGCCGACGCGCACCCTCGAGCACCTGCCGGAAGGCCGCGGGGTCGGTGAGCCGGTCGAGGTAGCCGGTGCCGTGCGGGAGGCGGTCGTACAGGACCAGGAAGTGCCTCTTCTCCGCGGTGTCGCGGTCCGGCATGGTGGCGAGGGTGGTGTCGAGGTGCTGCGGGTCGCCGCCGAAGGCGTCGTCCACGCCCAGGCGCAGGGCCGCCTGGAAGGAGTGGACCTTCTCCTCGACGAGGACGGTCGCGGCCGGCAGCAGGATGCGCAGGGCTTCGGTCTCCAGCTCGTGGGCGAGCAGGACGGGTTCCTGGGGTACGTCCTTCTTGCCGCGCCTCATCGGGCACCAGGGGGTGTGGTGCTTGAGTTCGCGCCGGCGGTTGGCGGAGTTGTCGACGGCGTCGCGGTCGTCGTCGAAGACCGGTCGTCCGTCGGCGCTCGCGGCTCCGCAGGAGGTGCACACGTGGAAGGGGGCGATGCGCACAGGCCGCCCGGCGAGCTGGTCGTTCTCCTGGGCGCCGATGCTGAGCGGTCCGGCGTTGACACGGCGGATGACGGCGCGGCGGGTGTAGTCGACTCCGAAGATTTCTTTGGTGTGCCGCCAGGACTTGCCCACGGCGAAGTGATCGGGGTTGATGTCGACCATGTCCACGACGGTGTAGAAGCGGCGATCGCGGTCGTCGCTCTCGTCGCCGATCCTGGCGTCCTCCCGCTTGTCGCGGGCCGTCACGACGCTGGGTTGGACGATCTGCCACAGGCTGCCGGAGTCGGCGATGCCCGTCTCCCGGCAGCGCGGGCAGGGCGTGATGTCGTTCTCGGCGTTCTCGGTGCGGACGTAGCCGCACGAGGGGCAAAAGCGCCAGTGACGCCAGTCCTGGTCCCGGCCGGTGACGATGTCGATACCGGTGATCCGGTGCTTGTAGCCCTCGGCGTAGAAGGTGTTGCCAGGGGCGAGTTCGGACAGAGCGAAGCCGCGCGGTCGCCCGTAGGAGAACGACTTCGACTTGTAGCGGGGCCGGCCTTCCGGTGTGGTGCCCTCAGGCCAGAAGACGGTGGCGTCGAGGGTGGTCGTGGCGTCGATGAGGGCGTAGTTGGGCAGCAGGCCGAGGTCGCACAGCACGGTCTGTGCGGGCCGGCGCTGACGCGCGGCGCCCTGCTTGGAGATGGCGCCCAGCTCGGCCTCCAACTCCGCTTTCGTACTCGCCTGTTCGTCGTCGCCGTCTTTGAGCTCGTCGATCGCGGAGCGGATCGTACGGATACGGGTGCGCAGCTTCTGGTTCTCGCGCTCCCACTCCCGCTCGGCCTTCTCGATCGCGCTGCGGATGCCGCGGACCGCGTACCGCTTCAGCTCCTCCCGGGCGGTCTCGCTCACGCCGGTCGGGAAGAGCGCGAGGAAGCCCGCGACGAGCTCCTCACCGTGGGCGAGGGCGGCCTCGGTGAAGTCGGCGAGGTAACCGGAGGGGCCGAAGAGTTCGTCGACCCGGCGCGACAGGGCGGCCAGCGGCTTGCCGTCCTCGCGCAGCAGCCGGCCGCGCGCCGCGAGATCGAGGAGGTGGGCGGTGTACTGGCGGCGCAGGATCTCGATGGCCGACAGGTACGAGCCCGGAGGCACGATCCGTCCGTCGATCATGTCCCGTGGCCGGTCGAGGAAGTACAGGTCACGGCGGGAGCGGTCGGGGATGGTCAGCAGGAAGGCGTTACCGGTACGGCGCCCGGCCCGGCCCGCCTGCTGGGCGTAGTTGGCCGGCCGGCGCGGAAGGGCGCCGAGGACGACGGCGGACAGGTCGCCGATGTCGATGCCCATCTCCAGGGTGGGTGTGCAGGACAAAACGTTGGGGTCGTTGAACCCCTTGCCGTTGCGGAAGGCGTCCTCGACGCGTTCGCGCGTGCCGCGGGAGAGCAGACCGGTGTGTTCGGCGGTGACGACCTGGTAGGTGCCGGCTCGCCGGTACAGGCTGCGGTAGTAGTCGTCGCGGTAGTCGCGGTCCCGGTCGTGCCGGTCGACGGTCTCCAGCCAGCGGTCGCCCGCGACCAGCCGTCCGGACGTGCAGCGATACGCCTGACAGGGCTGCCCGTGATACTGCGCCAGCAGCGAGGGGTGGACGGTCTGCTCCCAGAAGCACTTCGGGCAGCGCACATACGACTCGTTGACCTGAGCGTCGGGCAACAACCGCAGGCGGACGGCGCCCGGCTGGAGGCCGTAGAGGCGGACGGCCGTGTCGCGCGGGGTGCGCGCCGCGAGCAGCCCGGCGTCGGTGAGCCGGGGCAGCAGCCGCACCCAGAATTCGTCGGCCTGCTCGCGGGTCATGTCGAGGCAGCGCTGGGCCCAGGTCTGGTACCAGGACAGGCGTCCGGCGGCGAAGTCGAACTCGCTGCTCTGCTTGGGCCGGGCGAGCAGGAAGCTCGGCGCGGAGACGCCCTTGGGGAAGGCCTTCATACCGCGCGGGCGTCCGCCCCAGATGAAGTAGCGGCTGGTGCCCGCCTCGTCGAGGAACTTCTCCAGCCACCGGTGCCCGACCGCCCCGCGCGTGCGCAGCCGCTCCAACAGGCCACGCAGGAAGGCCAAATAGCGGGCGTCGTCGTGTTCGGTGAGCGCCGGCCCGCGGTGGGTGGACTCCTCATGGGCGGCGCGTACGATCGCCACGGCTGCCCGCTCGTCGGGGATGCCCACCCAGGCGGCCGCGGTGCGGGTCAGTTCGAGGGTACGGCCGTTGCGGGAACGGTGGCCGAACTCCATCACGGCCTCGAACGCGAACCGTTCACCGATCAGGTCCCAGGTCTTCTTGTCCCCGCCGCGTCCTTGGCCGGACAGCAGGCGCGCTACGCCCGTGTCGTCGTGAAGGTCTGGCGGGACGACGGCGGCGAGTGTCTCACGGTCGGTGGTAGCCGCTACGACGTCGGCGACAAGGTCGTTGAGCGCGCTGGGCTGCTGTTCGCTCAGGTGCTTGGTGAACAAGGCCCGCAAGGAGAAGGTGTACGAGCGGGAGGCGACGAAACCGGCCCGGTGCGCGGCGTCCTGCACCGAGTCGTTGAACATCAGCGTCTTCGTCTCACGCTGCTCCTTGTCCATCTCCCCGCCGGTGAACAGCTGGGTGACGGACGCGGCGGCGAGCGCGGCGGCGCCCGTACCGAGGAAGCGGATCGCGTTGTGCGTGCCGCAGGCCGGGCACCAGTCGTCCTTGGCGGCCCTTTCCGCGGTGTCGCCGAGCTGGACGAGGACGAAGACGGAATCCGGGCCGGTGGGCCGCGGGTTGCCCTCGTCGTCGTAGTCACCCTGGGGGTCGGGCAGGCGCAGGCGACGGGAGAGACCGTCGAGCACCATGAGCACGCCCGCGCCGCCGGTGGTCAGCGACTTCTGCGCAGCCCGATCCATGGCGGTGCGGCCGTTGCCCTCGCGAGCCTCGTTGTCGGTGGCCGCCACCAGCGTACGCACCTTGGCCTTGTCGGCGGTGACGGTGGCCCGGCGGATCTTGTGAGCCTCGAAGTTCAGCTCCTCCAGGTCCGACTCGGGGGCGAGGACCGACCAGCCGGAGCGCCCGCACTCGCGGCAGTACACCGCGGGCAGGAAGACTTTGGTGTGGCGGGAGGTGGTGGTGTCCGGGGTGGTACGCAGCCGGCTCTGCGCCCCGGCCGTGTCCCAGGCGAACTCGGCCTTCGGCCAGGGCAGTACACCACGCAGCACGCGCGTGACGGACCGCGCCCACTGGTGCACCTCGACCTGGACGAGGGGGCGGCTGATCGCGGCCGGCGCCTCCGGGTCGCGCGCCACGGACAGCAGGGCGACGAAGCGGGCGAGTGCCAGCGCGGCGATCCCCGGCCGCGTCGTGATCGCCTCGTCCCAACTCTTCGCCCCACTGCGGCGCATCACGTCGAGCACCTCGTCGTAGGTGCGCACCGTGCCGTCGAACGCCTTCAGGACCGCGTATGTGAGCCGGTTGCGCTTGAGCGCGGCGCCCAGGGCGACCGGCTCGGTGGTACGGCTTCCGGTGACGGCCTCGGCGAGGTCCGCGAGCGCGTCGGGGCCGGAAGCCGGGTCCGGCAAGGCGGTGAGTGTCTCGGGGGGCGTGGCCTGGCCGGGGAGGAACTTCGCGTCAGGGATCGACTCGTCGAGGATGAACTCGTCGACCGTCAGCCGGTCCTCGCCGACGATCGCGTCCTCGGTGAACTCGGCGCCGAAGACGTTCGTGGCCACGGCGAGGAGTTGGCGGACCCCGTCCTCATCAGTGCCGGAGGCGAGGGTCGCGGAGGTGGCAACGGGAGTGATCGTACCGAGCGGCTTGCCGGGCTGGCTGGCACCAACGGCGATGGCAAGGCGGCGCAGCAGCATGGCCACGTCGGTACCCTGCGCGCCGTCGTACGTGTGGAACTCGTCGACGACCACATAGCGGATGTCGCTGCCGTCCCACAGCGGTGCGTCGGCGGCACGCTGCAGCAGCAGGTCGAGCATCTTGTAGTTGGTGATCAGGATGTCCGGCGGCGACAGCTGCATGTCCTGTCGGCGCGTGTAGACCCGGTCGTAGTGCGTCGCCGCCTTGTCCCCGATGTACAGGCCGGCGCGTACGCCGCTCAACTCGTCGTAATCGGTGAGCAGTCCGTTGATACGGGCCGCCTGGTCGGTGGCCAGGGCGTTCATCGGATAGAGGAAAACGGCCTTGACCCCGTTGTTCCCGGCCGCGCGCTCGCGGGCGCAGTGGTCGAGTACGGGGTACAGGAACGACTCGGTCTTGCCGGAACCCGTGCCGGTCGTGACCAGCGTGGGCCGAGGCGCGTGCCCGTCCTTCGAGGTGAGCCGGGCGAAGGCGCGGGCCTGGTGCGCGTGCGGCGTCCAGCCGTCGGTACGTGCCCAGTCCAGGTGCTGCTGCCAGCCGTCGTCGGCCGGGGTGAAGGGCGTACGCAG
>CBFHCJ010000198.1:0-10114 GCA_965654005.1 uncultured Streptomyces sp.
GCCCACTCGTCGTCGATCTTCACGTACAGTGCGGTCACGAGGGTGTTCAGTTCTGTCGTCACAAACGGATCTTGAACACCCTCTCTTCATGCCCGCAGGCATTTGGACAGACTCGTCTAGTGGTTGGTGGCCACGCCCCCGGACGTTCGCCCGTCGCGGGGGTCTTCTGTTGCGTCTTTCCACTCAACCGATCCCGCGCATACACGGGGCAGTTGACCAGCGTTGACTACGATGGCAGTCAACAGTCAACGGGAGCTGCACCATGATCGACTTTGGGTCTGAGGTACGAACGGCACTCAAGGCGCAGGGGAAGAGCCTGCGAGGTGCAGCCAAGGAACTGCATTACGACGTTGCTTATCTGAGCCGGGTACTCAACGGGAAACAACCTCCCTCATCTGAGTTGACACAAGCCATTAACGAATACCTCGGCCTATCTCTGGAAGTAGAAGACAGCGGCACTCATGACGATGAGATGGACGCTTGGGAATTGGCCCGACGTGCGCAGGCAAGCGATGTAGGGAATGCCACCCTTGAGCGTCTAGAGCGTGCCTTTGATGGTCTTGCCATGGCCTACCCCAAAGCCAAGCCGGAAGACTTGCTGAGGCAGGTACGCAAGCACTCTACCTATGTCGGAAAATTGCTCGATGGCCGGAAGACCCTTTCGCAACATCGTCGGTTGCTGGTCGTCGGGGGATGGCTGTCGCTGCTCGGGGCGACGGCCCATATCGACCTTATGCAAGACGATGCCGCTACTGCTCTTCTGGAAACAGCCGCAACGCTTGCCAGGGAAGCCGGACACCGTGAGATTGAGGCATGGTGCTACGAGACCGAGGCTTGGCGGGTCCTCACCGATGGGGATTACGTCCAAGCCGTTGACCTCTCCCGAGCCGCACAGGAGATAGCTCCCGCTGATGGCTCCGCGATCATTCAGGCCACAGCGCAAGAGGGCCGAGCAAGCGCACGGCTGGGCAACGGGAAAGAGACCTATTCAGCCGTTGAACGTGTACAGGCTCTCTCTGCGGCTATCGGTTCCCCCGATACGCCAGAGCACCACTACCGTTATGACCCTGGAAAGGCTCTGTCCTACACGGCTACGACACTCGCATGGCTCGGTGATGCAGCGGCCGAACCGTATGCCAGGGAAGTAATCAAGAGGCTGAGTCCGAGTGACGATGTAAGCCAGTGGCCACGACGTGTAGCTTCCGCGAATATCGATCTGGCTTTGGTTCTCCTCAACGCAGACCGGCTTGACGAAGCATGCAATTCGGCGCAGAAAGCTATTCTGTCCGGGAGGGTAGTCCCATCAAATCATTGGCGTGCGCTGGAAGTCGTGAAGGCTGTTGAGGCTCGACAGCTCCCCGAGAGCGCTGATCTACGGGAGGCATATCAAGGCCTCAAATCAATTAAGAAGGGTAAGGGATAAGCTTCGTTCGGCGGTAAAAGAAAGCCCCGGCCATGAGGGCCAGGGCTGGTTGTTTGGTTTGTTAGAGCAGTGCGAGGAACGGATTAGAGTCTCCGTGCAGTTCCGGCCGCTTCGGTTCGGGCACGGGCTCGGGGGCCTGAGTCGGTTGCGGGCGGTAGGACTCCAGACTCACGACCGTTGCCCGCTTCTCCTCACGCTGCGTCGACAAGATCGGTCGCTCAGGCTCGGCCGGCATCGGTTCCGCAACCGTTTCTATCGACTCTCCGTTTTCGGTGCCCTCGCTGTTGAGGAGTGTGAACACTGTGGCCGGTCGGCCGGTCTTCCCCGCCCGTTCCACGGTCACGACGATTCCGGGAAGTTCCTTGACCTCAGCGGCCGTCGCTCCCACGTACGGGAGTACCTGAGAGGACGTGGCTCGACCGCCGTGCATCTCGATACGGGCCCGCACCTTGTCCTCAAGGCTGAGCGGCTGTCGCTTCATCTTCGGGGAGGTGGCTCCCTTGGTGATGCGCACGGCATCCTGTACCGACCGGCGGACGAGTGAGAACGCCGCCGACAGCATCTCTTCCGTGATCGTCTCGGAGCACTCGGAGGCTGCCAGACAGGCAGCAACTCGTACGGTCTGCTCCGCCGTTCGTTCGATGTAAACGGCCTGATTCTCCGGCAGGCTCTCACCCAGGATGCGGGCGTACCGGCGCACGGTCCGCCACAGCGGCCGGGCGTCTTCCGCAAGGGTGATCACGCGTGGCCGGGCAGTGGCCCAGCCGTAGGCGTCGGACAGGTCCCGCCCGTCCACGTCGGGCAGGCTCACCCGGTCGTCGTCCAACAGCGGCACGGAGCCGAGCAGGAAGGGAAGGATGCGGTTGTACGAGCCGCCCGCAGCTTCAGACTCACCCACGTACTTGGACCAGTCCGAGGGAGTGACGTGGCAGTGCAGAACCATGGCGGGGTCGCGTACTTCCTACGCCTCATCCTTGGTGGTGTTCCGCAGCGTCGCCCCATCCCACGCGGTCCGCAGCTTGGTCGTGAACGAAGCATCCCGCTTCACCCTCCGGAGTACTTCCGACCACTCTTCCTCGCACACGAAAGCCCTGACGTCCCGCCCGTGCTCAGTCTCGGCCGTCGCTTCCTGTTGCTCCCACAAATGATTGACCATGCTCGCGCCGGAAGTGATTCCGGACGTGGTGTGAGTGGCCATGAATCGCCCCAGAGACTTGTCTACAACGTGATATGCGGCTCGGAGCGCGGTCCCTTTTCCACGTCCCGTACCCGCGATCAAGGCGGACCAGATCAGTACAGGGCGGGCGTTGCCACGGGATGACACCTTGACCGTGCCACCGATGGCGGCCGACCACATCGAAAGGGCTGCTACGTACACCCCCAAGGGGTCCGCTTCCAGGAACGGGGCGATCCTGTGAACCGCGCGACCGATCGGACCGTACAGAACGGGGGTGCTCATGCTGCCTGCGCTTTCTGGGAGTTGGTTTGGTTGTGGTGGGCACGGACGGGTCGCCACCTACCCCCGTCCTTGATGACTGCCTGGGGGTGCTTCTTGGTCTTGGGGCATAGCGGTAGCGCTTCGCCCCCATCGGCCGGGACCACCACGGCCTTGCACTGCGCTTCCTTGCTCTGGCCGACCTGAGCCGACCGCATCACAGCGGCCAGGGTGAACGGGTCATTGCTAACGATTCCCATCCGACGCCTGCCGTTCGGAGCCGTCCACATCACCCAGCTACCGGGCGCGCTGCTCGCCAGCGCGTACGTCTCCTACATCAACCAGGGCGGAACGGGCCCGCTGGCGCACCTTGCCGAACGGGTCGACAAGAGCCAGTCCACGGTTAAGGGACACCTGTGGCAGGCCCGGAAACGAGACCTGCTGACGGGATCGGCCGGCCGGGCGGGAGGGGCGCTCACCGAGAAGGCATCCGCCATCTTGGCGCGCATCGTTCCCGGCGCTCAGCAAACAAACCGAGACACCCGAGATGGGAGTAACCACACCAGTGGCAAAGCGCGGTAATGGGCTCGGAGGGACTCCGGTGGAGATCCCGCGCAAGGGCCGACCGAACACCTGGGGTGTACGCACACCACTCCACTTCGACAGGGCACAGGGTAAGCAGATCCGCTACTGGATCGGTCGGGAGTACCCGACCAAGACTGCCGCTGAAAAGGCGCTGCGGGAATGGCACAGCAACTACGAGGCGGGGAAGATCGCGGCCCGCTCGGACATGAAGCTGGGTGCCTGGCTGGACAAGTGGCTGTCGAATCATCGGAAGGAGGGGACGACCGTGGCCGGGTATGAGACGAAGATCCGTCTGCACATCAAGCCGCACATCGGCGGCGTGAAGCTGTGTGAAGTCACCGACGACACGCTTGATGAGCTGTACTGGCTCTTGGAGACCGCCCCGTGCCCGACCAACAAGGGCAAGCCGTTGGGGGCCAAGAGCGTGCGGCACGTGCACAACATCCTGTCCGGCGCTCTCGGCGCGGCCGTGCCCAAGCTGATCCCCGCCAACCCGGCGGTGACGGCGCACCCGCCCACGTCGCGGGAGATACGGGCTCAGGAACAGAAGTTCCCCACCGTGGACGACGGACAGACGGCCCGCTTCCTGGGTTCGGTGTGGGAGCCGTGCGGCAACCGCGCCTGTGACGGCGGCCTGACACACCACTGCCTCAGAGACGCCCCTCTATGGACCGTCTACGCCGCTACCGGTGTCCGGCGCAGTGAAGCACTCGGAATGAAGTGGTCCCTCGTGAAGTGGGAAGAGGGAGCTATTGAACTGGGCTGGGTCGTGGTCGAAGAGGGCAACACCTACCGGCTCCGGAAGCTGACCAAGGACGGCGACGACAACGCCGTGATCTTCGTGGATCAGTCCGTGATGAACGTCCTGAAGTGGCAGAAGGAACGGCAGGATGCCGAGCGTGCCCGGCTCGGCTCCACGTGGGTTGATCACGACCTGGTGTTCGCCCGTGACGGCTTCAAGCTCTACCGGGGCGAGGCAGGCGGGCCGCAGGACCCCGAGAAGGTGTCGGCACGCTGGCGCACCCTGCGCAACCGTCTGCACCTGCCCGACGACTTCCGCATTCACGACTGGAGGCACAGCAAGGTCACGAACGATCTGGAGGCCGGAGAGAACCCCGTAGAGGTCTCCGCCAATGTCCGGCACCACTCGCCGGGCTACACCATGGCCAAGTACGGCCACTCTCGTAAGGACGGAGCGCGCCGACTGGCTGCCTCCGGTGCGGGCCGACTCGGCCTGTCATCCCTGGTCTGACCTGGGGATTCTCCAGGCTGTTGGTCACGTGGTTGGTCACGCCACAGTCCTGGAATGCAGAAAACCCCTGATGAACAGGGGTCTCAGCTGGTGTCCGAGGGGGGACTTGAACCCCCACGCCCGATAAAGGGCACTAGCACCTCAAGCTAGCGCGTCTGCCATTCCGCCACCCGGACAAGGTGTCTGTCGTGCGGGGTTTCCCCCGCGGCGACGGAGGAAACATTACCAGGCTTTCCGGGGCGTTCGATCACGCCCGTTCCGCCGTGAACGGCATGTGACGGGCCGGGTCCTGCCTTGGGGGGCGACGGGGGTCGGAGGGAGGATGAAGAGGACCACCACCAGTGACAGCGGGAGGAAGCAGCGTGACCGAGACGGACACGGCCAGGAGCGTCACCGGCGAGGACGAGGTCGCGGACCTCTGCCGTGAGCTGATCCAGATCGACACGAGCAACTACGGCGACCACTCCGGACCCGGCGAGCGCAAGGCCGCCGAGTACGTAGCCGAGAAGCTCGCCGAGGTCGGGCTCGAACCGCAGATCTTCGAGTCGCACAAGGGCCGTGCCTCCACGGTGGCCCGCATCGAGGGCGAGGACCCCTCGCGGCCCGCGCTGCTCATCCACGGCCACACCGACGTCGTACCGGCCAACGCGGCGGACTGGACCCACCACCCGTTCTCCGGTGAGATCGCCGACGGATGCGTGTGGGGGCGCGGCGCGGTCGACATGAAGGACATGGACGCCATGACACTGGCGGTCGTCCGGGACCGGCTGCGCAGCGGGCGCAGACCGCCGCGTGACATCGTCCTCGCCTTCCTCGCGGACGAGGAGGCCGGCGGCACGTACGGCGCCCGGTACCTGGTCGACAAGCACCCCGACCTCTTCGAGGGAGTCACCGAGGCGATCAGCGAGGTGGGCGGGTTCTCGTTCACCGTGAACGAGCAGCGGCGGCTGTATCTGATCCAGACGGCCGAGAAGGGCATGCACTGGATGAAGCTGACCGTGGCCGGTACGGCGGGGCACGGCTCGATGATCCACAGGGACAACGCGATCACCGAGCTCTCCGAGGCCGTCGCGCGGCTCGGCCGGCACAGGTTCCCGGTGCGGGTCACCAAGACGACGCGGGCCTTCCTCGACGAACTCGGCGACGCGCTCGGCACCGAGCTCGACCCGGAGAACATGGAGGGCACCCTCGCCAAGCTCGGCGGAATCGCCAAGCTCATCGGCGCGACCCTCAGCAACACGGCCAATCCCACGCAGCTGAACGCCGGTTACAAGGTGAACGTCATCCCGGGCGAGGCCACGGCGCACGTGGACGGGCGTTTCCTGCCCGGGTTCGAGGAGGAGTTCCTTGCCGACATCGACCGGATCCTCGGGCCGAACGTGCGGCGCGAGGACGTGCACTCCGACAAGGCCCTCGAGACCTCCTTCGACGGCACGCTGGTGGCGGCGATGCAGTCCGCGTTGCAGGCCGAGGACCCGGCCGCGAAGGCGATCCCGTACATGCTCTCCGGTGGGACGGACGCCAAGTCCTTCGACGACCTGGGCATCCGGGGCTTCGGCTTCGCACCGCTGAAGCTGCCGCCGGAGCTGGACTTCGCGGGCATGTTCCACGGCGTCGACGAGCGGGTTCCGGTGGATGCTCTGCAGTTCGGCGTGCGCGTGCTGGACCGGTTCATCGACGCGTCCTGAGGCGTGCCTCGAGTCGTGCCTCGAGTCGCGTCCTGAGCTGAGCCCTGAACGGCCCCAACTCCCCTCCATCCGTCCTGGTTTGCGTGCTGAAACGAGACTGCGCTAATTCGTCAGCGCGTACGGGGGCCGACCAGGACGGGTGAATGCGACCATAAGCTCGTAGCTCCATTACTCCCTCCTCGTTACAAGTGATGCGGTCCGAGGCTTGGATCGCTTTGCCAACAAGGAGGAATAATGATCAAGAAGGTCGTCGCTGCTGCGGCTGCCACTGGTGGTCTGGTTCTCGCGGGTGCGGGCCTGGCCGTCGCCGACGCGGGTGCCCAGGGTGCCGCCGTGCACTCCCCGGGTGTCGGGTCCGGCAACGTGATTCAGGCTCCGGTGCACGTCCCGGTGAACGTCTGCGGCAACACGATCTCGGTGATCGGGCTGCTGAACCCCGCCTTCGGCAACACCTGCATCAACAAGTGACGTTGTGCCTCACCCCGTGAGGGGCCTCATCCCACGAGGCTCTGAGCCCGTCGGCCCCGGAGTGCGTGCCATGCGCTCCGGGGTCGATCGGTTCCGCCGCGTCTGCGCCTGTGGCGCGCGGGCGTGTTCCAGAAGGTCCACGACAAGCTTGAAGGCAGGGAATCAGCAATGCGACAGGTCACCCGCAAGGGCCTGATGACCGTGGCGGCGGCGACCGGCGTCCTCGCCGTCACCGGCGGCTACGCGCACGCCGACGCGGGCGCGAACGGATCCGCCATGAATTCGCCCGGCGTGCTGTCAGGCAACGTGATTCAGGCTCCGGTCCACGTCCCGGTGAACGTCTGCGGCAACACCGTGAACGTGATCGGGCTGCTCAACCCGGCGGCCGGCAACACATGCGTGAACGAGGGCGGCGGCAGCCACACCGGTGGCAGCCACACCGGTGGCAGCCACACCGGTGGTGGCGGCTCCCACGCGGGCGGGCACACCAGTGACTCGCAGGGCGTCGGCTCCGGCAACAACGTGCAGGCGCCGGTGGACGTGCCGGTGAACGTCTGCGGCAACTCCGTGAACATGGGCGGGCTGGGGAACGGTGCGGTCGGCAACGACTGTGCCAACACCCCGGGCGGCGGCGACACCACGACCCCGCCCGGCGGCGGCCAGACGCCCCCTCCGGGCGGTGGCCACCAGACTCCCCCGGGCGGCGGTCACCAGACGCCTCCCGGCGGCGGTGGCGGGACGACGCCGCCCGGCACGCCCCGGCACCCGGGACAGCCCGGTCAGCCGAGTCACCCCGGTACGCCGCAGCAGCCGGGCAGCGGTGGCTCCCGGCATGTCAACCACCCCGGTGCCCACTCCGTCACCCAGCCCGCGGGTGCCGCACAGCTCGCCCACACCGGTAGCGACCTGCCCCTCGGCGTACTGGTGCCGGCGGGCGCGGGAGCACTGCTCGGTGGCGCGCTGCTGTACCGCAGGGCTCGCGCCAACGCGTAGGGGCGCCCAACGTTTAGGGGCGCCGCACGACGTGCGAGAGCGCCCCATGAGCCACACCGGCACCTGATGCATCAGCGTGTTCCCAGGTGTCATGAGGCGCCATGCGGAACGGAGGGGCCCCGCCTGTGCGGGGCCCGATCCGTTTCAGTCGCCTTCCTCACCACGTGGCGCGCACCTGGCGGATGATCCGCCGGCGCAACCGCACCCTGCGGCTGCCGTCGCGCAGCAGGCTCAGGCGGTCCAGCTCCCAGTGTCCGTACTCGGCATGGTCCGTCAGCAGACGTGTGGCGTCCTTGCGGGAGACCCCGCGCGGTACGTACACGTCGACAAATTCGTATTCCGGCATCGCATCTATTGTGCGGGCTGGGGCCCGGTACGGATAGCGTCTGCACTATGTCTGATGCTGCGCAGCCCACCGCTGCCGAGGTACGCGCCGCCGCCGAGGCGGTCAAGACCGCACTCGACCGCCACCTGGCCGCTGTCGAGCGCAGGACGGGTGAGGACGACCCGGCCGTCTACGAGGCGTTCAACGAGCTGGCCGCCGCGGCCGAGGAGTACGACGAACTGCTCTACGACCGCTACGACGAGGTCACCCCCTTTGAGATCCCCGGTGCGGAGGAGGCGCTTCCGCCGTACACGGGCCCCGAGGAACCGAACGCGCTGAGCGTGCTGATCCGCAGGGACTACACGGTGGTGGAGCCGCAGCGGCTGCTGGCGCAGGCGGAGCGTGTGGAGGCCGCGGACGAGGAGGGCGCGCTGGAGTCGTCGGCCGGCACGGTCCACGGGGCGCTCGGCGTCCTGTTCGGGGAGTTCGAACCGGACGAGATCGCCTCCCGGCACAAGGAGTTCGGCCTGGAGGAGGGCGACTCCTCGTTGTGGGTGACGGCCGCGGACGAACCGGCGGAGCCGGGCGAATGGCTGGAGGCACCCTTCGAGCAGGTCGATCCGCAGCGGGTCGTGTGTCGTTTCGACGTCAGCGCGGTCTTCGACGAGGAGTCGGACGACGACGAGCTGGGGGAGGACGACCTCGGGCCCGATGCGGAGCTGGACGAGGACGAGGATCTGGAGCCGCTGGACGCCGAACGCTAGGGCGCGGGCCTTGGCCGGGGGTTCCTCGGCGTTACCGCTTGCTTCGGTGCCTGTTTGCCGGCGGTGCCGTACCTGGCCTGAGACCGGTACGGCACCGCCGGAATCCGCCGTGGTGGTTGCTCGCGGTTGCGGCGGACAAAAGCTGCCGGCGTGGCAGACGTGGCAGACGTGGCAGACGTGGCAGACGTGGCTGACAAAGGGTGCTTGCGCGGCGAGAAGAGGCGCTGAGGCACCGGTTCTCAGTCGACTGCCGCTACCTGCGGTCTGAGCAGTACGGGCAGGCGCGTGGTCCGCGGCTTGGCCGGGATCTCGGCCACGGCTCGCGGCAGCGCCTGTTCGACCCCGTGCACGACGGACAGATGGCGGCTCGCCCGGCCGAACGCCGTGTACACCCAGGGCCGGGTCAGGGCCTGTGCGGCGTCACCCGGCAGCACCACGACCACCGCACGCCACCGCTGGCCCACGGCCTGGTGCGCGGTCAGCGCCCAGCCGTGCCGCACGGACTGCTCCACCCGATCCTTCGGTACGACGACGGGGGCGCCAGAGCACTCCAGGTGCAGCCCCTCGGCGTCGGCCTTCACGACACGGCCCGGCAGCGTACGGCCCGGAGCGGGGGAGTAGGCGATCCGGTCGCCGGGGTCGAAGCCGCCGAAGCGGCCGGGGCCGGGGTTGAGCCGCGCCTTGAGCGACGCGTTCAGCGCGCGTGTGCCCGCCGCTCCGCCGTGGCCCGGCGTGATCACCTGTGTCTCCTCGGCAGGGACGCCGATCGCGCGCGGCACGGAGTCCGCGACCAGCTGAACGGTCCGGTGCACCGCCTCCCCGGCGTCCCGCACCGGCACGATCACGATCTCCTTGCCGGGGGCGTCGACCTGGGGGAGTTCGCCGACGCCGATGGCGGAGACCAGCTCGCCGAGCGGTCCTGGGTCGGGGGTCCGCGAGGCGATCTGCGGGCACACCCGGGCGGCGAGCAGATCCGCGAACACCCGCCCGGGACCGGTCGACCAGAGCACTCCTGGGTCGCCGCTCAGCACCAGCCGGGCGCCGTCGGGCAGCGACTCGGTGAGCAGGGCCGCCGTCTCGACGTCCAGCTGGGGCGCGTCGAGCACGATGAGCAGCTCGAGGTCCAGCGCACCGTCGGCGTCCCGGCCGGGGCCCTCGGCACCCGACAGCAGGCCCGCCAC
>CBFHCJ010000199.1:0-10110 GCA_965654005.1 uncultured Streptomyces sp.
GGATCCGTACCGATGATCGGTGCCGAGGGCTTGCCGTCCGGACCCACCGGGACGTCTCCGGCGAGCATCACGCGGTGCATGATCCGGGGATGTTCGGGGGTGACGAGGTCGCCGGGGGCGAGGTGGACGGTGGCCCGGTTGTCCCAGAACGCGACGCTGCCGGTTGCCCAGCGGAAACGGACCGTGTACTCGGGGCGCGTGGCCTGCTCCAGGAGCAGCTCCAGGACGTGCGCGCTCTCGGCGCGTGAGAGGCCGAGGATCTGCTCGACGTAGTAGCCGTTGACGAAGAGCACCCGCTCGCCCGTCTCGGGGTGCACCCGCACGAGCGGGTGCACCGTCGCCACCTGGTTGTCCAGGAGGTGACGCAGGTAGGCGTCGTCACCGGGCCGTGCCTGGTAGCCGACGCCCAGCCGGTGTTCGGCGCGCAGTCCGTCCACGAAGTTCCGTACGGGTTCGGAAAGACCGGCGTAGGCGGCCGCCAGATTGGACCACTGGGTGTCCCCGCCGTACGGCGGCACGGTCTCGGCGCGCAGGATGGTGACGGCGGGTGGGTCGACGCGCGCGCCGTGGTCGCAGTGCCGGCCCCGCAGCAGCGAGTGGCGCCTGCGCCGCAGCCATTCGTCATGGTCCATGCCGTAGCGCCCGCCCAGTTCCAGGCGGTCGGCCGTCGTCTCGATCTCCGGGAAGTCCCGTGGTGACGCGCTGCCGCGCTTGCCGAGGACGACTGGTTCGCCGAACCGCCGTGCGAGCGCGATGTGAGCGGAGTGATCGAGGTGCTGGTCGCGGAAGAACACCACCTTCCAGCGCAGCACCGCCGACCGGATCGCCACCACGGCCGCGTCGTCGAGGCCCGCGGCCAGATCGACCCCGGTGATCTCGGCGCCGATGCGGCCCGCCACGGGCCTCACCTCGACGCCCGTACCGCTGTCGGTCGTCATAGGGGCTCCGTCCGTCGTGGGTGCGGGCGTCACGGGCACGCGTCGCCCGTCCGTCGACCGTGCGATAGATCGCCCGAGCGGCGAACGGGTGACTCCGGCGACCTCCCACGCGTCAGTGTTTTTACTATCTCATTACTTTCCCGTGGGCGTTTGGCTACATACATGTAGTCATGATGGTTCGGCACAAGTAAGGTATGCCTTCGCTAACCTGCACGATCTTCGGCGGGGGGCATGCCAGGGAGGGTCGCATGTGGGATGACGCGTTTCCGAGCTTTCTCATCGGACTGAGGGAAGGGCTCGAAGGCGGACTGATCGTTTCGATTCTCATCGCGACCCTCGTACGGGCCGGTGCCAAGTCCCGGCTCCCGCAAGTGTGGACCGGGGTGCTGGCCGCGATCGCGTTCGCCATGAGCTTCGGCGCGGTCCTGACCTTCACCGCCGCGTCGCTGTCCGCCACCGCCCAGGAGGCGTTCGGCGGCACCCTCAGCGTGATCGCCGTCGCGTTCGTCACCGCGATGGTGTTCTGGATGCGCCGCTCGGCCCGCAGCCTCTCCGGCGAGATCAAGGGGAAGGTCACCGAGGCCCTCGCGATGGGCGCGGGCATGCTGATCGTCACCTCTTTCCTGGCGGTGGGCCGCGAGGGCCTGGAGACCGCGCTGTTCCTGTGGACCACGGCCCGCGCGGCCGGTGAGTCCGCGGGACCGCTGACCGGCGCCGGTATCGGCCTCGTCCTGGCGGCCGGCCTGTGCTGGGGCCTCTACCGCCGCGTCCTGAAGATCAACCTGACGAAATTCTTCACCGCGACCGGCGCCGTCCTGATCGTGATCGCCGCCGGAGTGCTGGGCTACGGCCTGCGCGATCTGCAGGAGGGCGGGGTCCTGTCCGGCAAGGCCGCGTACGCCTTCGACCTCAGCGGCAGCGTCGACGCCGGTTCCTGGTACAGCACCCTCCTCCAGGGCATGTTCAACCTGACGCCGACGATGACGTGGCTGCAGGTCGTCGCCTATGTCGGGTACCTCGCCGTGGTGATGACGCTGTTCGTGCGGGGCGTACGTGGTGTGCGGAGCCCGGCTGTCAAGACCGAGTCCGTCGTCAAGGACGCGAACGCGGGGGAGCCGAAGCCTGCCCCGACGGCACCGGAGCCGCGGCCCGCAGCCGAGGCGCAGGACGGGCCCGCAGCCGAGGCGCAGGACGAGCCCGCCACGAAGGCGTCGGAGCAGAAGCCCGCCGCGAAGGCGTCGGAGGTCGAGCCGTCCGCGAAGCAGCCGTCCGCGAAGCAGCCGGAGGTCGAGCCCGCCGGTGCCCCTGCGCGCCGCCGCCCCGCCTGGGTGGTGCCCGTCGCCGTCGTCGCCGTTCCGTCCGTCCTCGCCGGGCTGACCGTCGTCCTCAGCGGGTCCAAGCCCGCCGGAGCCCAGACCGTGGCCGTCTCCGAGACCGAGTGCGGCAAGGGGTTCACCGCCCCCAAGCCCGGCCGCCAGACCTTCCAGATGCACAACACCGGCGACAAGACCTCCGAGGTGTACCTCATCGACCCGGGCACGGGCGCGGTCTACGGCGAGATCGAGGGCCTGGCCCCCGGCACCACCCGCGACCTCGTCGCGACCGTCGCCGGCGGCAGCTACGCCTGGCGGTGCGTGCCCACCGACGGCAAGGCGGTCACCTCCACGTCTGTCCGCGTCACAGGCGGAACCGGCGCCAAGGCGGTCGTACCGGTGTCCGAGAAGGACCTCGCCGCGCCCCTCGCCGCGTACAAGACGTACGTCGAACAGGGCCTCGCGACCCTCGTCACCCAGACCCGCAAGCTCAGCGACGACATCGCCGGCAACCACCTCGACGTCGCGCGCACGGACTGGCTGACCGCCCACCGCACCTACTCCTCGCTCGGCGCCGCCTACGGCACCTTCGAGGACTTCGACCAGAAGATCAACGGCCGGGTCGACGGCCTCCCCGACGGAGTCAACGACAAGGACTTCACCGGCTTCCACCGCCTCGAGTACGGGCTCTGGCACGGCCAGTCCGCAGACCAGCTCAAGGCGCCCGCCCAGCAACTCGCCGACGCGGCCGCAGGACTGCAGAAGGCCTTCCCCACCCAGGACTTCGACCCCGGCGACCTGCCCCTGCGCGCCCACGAGATTCTGGAGAACACCCTCCAGTTCGAGCTGACCGGCGACACCGACCAGGGCAGCGGCACCGAACTGGCCACCGCGGACGCCAACCTGGCCGGCACGCGCGAGCTCCTCACGGTCCTCAGGCCACTGCTGACCAGCCGCGCCCCGAAGCTGCTCCCCACCGTCGACGCGGACATCGCCCGGCTGCAGAAGCTGCTCGACGCGTCCCACCAGGGCGACACCTGGACTCCCGTGGACCGGCTCGACGAGATCACCCGGGCCCACCTGAACGGCGCCACGGGACAGCTTCTGGAAGACCTCGCCCCCATTCCGGACCTGCTGGAGATCAGGAAGTCCGCCTGATGACCGCACAGCGCGCAGAGAACGTACGTACCGAAGGGAACCATCGCATGCCGTCCGCCGAAACGTCCGCCCCGCAGGGTGGCTGTCCCGCCGGTCACGGCCGTCGCTCCTTCGTGAAGACGGCCCTGGGCGCCGGGGCCGCGGGCGCGGCCCTGGCCGGCGGCGGCTTCGCCCTCAGCCAGACCGGCACCACCGAGGCCCGGGCCGCCGACACCACCAACGCCTCGAAGGTCCCCTTCCACGGCACCCACCAGGCGGGCATCACCACCCACGCCCCGGCGGCGGCCACCTTCGTCTCCTTCGACGTCATCGCCGAGAACCGCCAGGAACTCGCCGAACTGTTCAAGACCATCACCGCGCGGGCCCGTTTCCTCACCTCCGGCGGCGCCCCCGAGGACCTGGGCGTCGGCGCCCCGCCCTCCGACAACGGCATCCTCGGCCCCGAGGTCCCCGCCGACGGGCTCACCGTCACGGTCGGCGTCGGCGCCTCCCTCTTCGACGACCGCTACGGCCTCGCCAAGGCCAAGCCGCGCCGCCTCACCCTGATGCGCACGTTCCCCAACGACAACCTCCGGGCGGCCGAGTGCCACGGCGACCTGTCGCTGCAGATCTGCGCGGGCAGCCAGGACACGGTGCTGCACGCGCTGCGTGACATCGCCCGGCACACTCGTGGCGCCATGCAGATCAAGTGGCGCATCGACGGCTTCCAGAACGCGCCCCGCCCGACCGGCACCCAGCGCAACCTGCTCGGCTTCAAGGACGGCATCGCCAACCCCGACGTGGCCTCGCCCCGAGAGATGAACCATCTCGTCTGGGTGGACGAGGGGCAGGGCGAACCCGCCTGGGCGACCGGCGGCAGCTACCAGGTCATCCGGATCATCCGCATGCTCGTCGAGTTCTGGGACCGGGTCTCGCTGAGCGAGCAGGAGAAGATGTTCGGCCGCCGCAAGGACACCGGAGCCCCGCTGGACGGCGCCCAGGAGACCGACATCCCCAACTACGCCAAGGACCCGCACGGCACGGCGATCCCGCTCGACGCCCACATCCGCCTCGCCAACCCGCGCACCGCGAAGACGGACAACTCCCGTATTCTGCGCCGGGGTTACAACTACGACCGGGGTGTCGACAACGTCGGCAACCTCGACATGGGGCTGGCCTTCTGCTGCTACCAGCAGGACGTCCAGCGCCAGTTCGAGGCCACGCAGACCCGACTGATCGACGAGCCCCTCGTCGACTACATCTCCCCGACGGGGGGCGGCTACTTCTTCGCCCTGCCCGGCGTGAAGGACTCCTCGGACTGGCTGGGGCGCGGGCTGCTGTCCGCGTGAACCCAACCCCTCGTTGTATCTGTGGCGGCCCAGCCCGACGGTCGAGAACTCGTCCTCGGACGGGGCCGCCACGACGCCCAGCCGGCGGAAAGCCTGAGGGACAGGACTACCGGCAGAGGGGAACGGCCGCTCCGGCGGCGAGGGTGAACGGCAGCGCGAACGCCACCTCGTCGACCTCCTGGAACGCGGCGTGCGCATACAGCTGTTCGGCGATCTGCTCGGACGTCCCGACGAGCTCCGGTGCGAACATCATCCGCGCCGGACCCTGCGGCGCCGCCGTACGCGGCAGCCGCTTCGCCGCGTATGCCTCGTACTTGGCGCGCTGCTCGGGAGAGGCGTTGTCGGTGGGGATGACGACGAGCCTCTGCGAGACGCGCGCGCTGTGCGCGGCGAACCGGCCACCGACTTCAGTGGCATGGAGGGCTTCGAGGTGTTCGCCAACTCGCACATCCGCACCTTCCGCGCCCACCACCCCGACGGCGAGACCCACTTCGGCTCGCCGAGGACCTGGCGACCGTCGACATCCTGTCCGGTGGCCGGCTCAACCCCGGGATCAGTGTCGGGAGCCCGCCGATGCACTGCGAGCGGGTCAAGTCGGCGCTCCAGCCCAGCGGGATGACCGCGGTGCCCAGTTCGATCCGGCTCGTGCGCTGGGAGGCGGCGGCGAACGGCGACGGGCGAGGAGATGCCGTACTGCAGATGACGGTGGCGCACCCACGTGCTGCAGTCGATTCTCGCAGGTGATCGTTGCGCGGACGTGACGGGCCTTTACGGGCCGACGGGACCCGTCGGCCCGCCTGGGCTGCTGAGCAGCGGCGCGGGGCTCGACTCGGCCGGACGAGCCGGGACTCGTACGCGGACACCACCGCCTGCACACGGTCCCGCAACTCCGGCTTGACCAGGATGCGGCTGAGGTGCGTCCTGACGGTCGCCTCCGGCGGATGCAGCGTCTCGGCGATCTCCGCGTTGGACAGCCCACGGCCCACCTGGGTCAGCACCTCCCGCTCCCGGGCGGTGATCCGGGCCAGGCGCTCGTCCTCCCGGCGCCGGTCGACTGCGCCGGGAGCTGATGGGCGAAGTTCTCCAGCAGGAGCCGGGTCGGAATGCCGGGAGTGGGGCCCGGCGCCGCCACACCAGGGGCAGTGTCATGGTCCTCCGCCGCGGTGAACGCGAGGACGGGCCACATCAGGCGTCCCGTCGCCTCAGCGCCACTCCGGCTCCGGCCAGCGCGACCAGCGCGTACAGGCAGAACACCGCGAATCCGGTCCATGGCGCCAGGGTATGCGCCTCCTGGTGGATATGGATGAGGCCCTGTCCCGCCGTGCTCGGCAGATACTTGTTGATCGCGTCGTACCACGAAGACGGCAGCGCCTCGGTGAGCACCGGAAGCACCAGCAGCACACCGAAGACGGTGGCGATACCGCCGGCCGTGTTGCGGATCAGCGCGCCGAACGCCACGCCGATCAGGCCGACGACCGTCAGATACAGACCGGTGCCGAGCACCGCGCGCAGCACGCCGGGGGCGCTGAGCGAGGTCCCCAGGTCATGGCTCGACAGCGCCGCCTGCCCGACCAGGAACGCGGTCAGTGAGGCGATCGTCATCAGTACCCAGGCCACCGTCGCGTAGACCAGGGCCTTGGCCCACAGCACGGGAAGGCGGCGCGGTACCGCGGACAGCGAGGCGCGGATCATGCCGGTCGCGTACTCACCGCTGATCACCAGCACGCCCAGGACGCCGACGGCCAGTTGGGCCAGGTAGAAGCCGCGCAGACTGACCAGCGTCGGATCGAAGTTCAGCCGCTCCTCGGGCGGCAGGTTGGACCAGCGGGCGGCGGTGAAGTAGCTGAAGAGGAAGCCCAGGCCGACCATCGCGACCATGGCGGCGAGCAGCGTGAACAGAGTCGACCGCAGCGACCGCAGCTTGATCCACTCGGAGTGGATCACCCGCAGCTGTGTGACCTCGCCCCGCTCCGCCTCGGGAATCACCGTTGCCGTCGTCATGTCGTACGCCCTTCCCCGCCCGCGCCGACGAGCTGCGCCGCCGGGGCCTGGTACTCCACGGCGTCCCGGGTCAGCTCCATGAACGCCTCTTCCAGCGACGCCTGCTGCGGCGTCAGTTCGGCCAGCGCCACACCGTTGTCGGCCGCGATCCGTCCGATCCGCTCGCTGGTGAGCCCGGTCACGGACAGCACGCCCGGCTCCTGCGAGGTGATGGTCACGTCCGGGCCGGCCAGCAGACCGCGCAGCTTCTCCGCCTCGTCGGTGCGCACCCGCACCAGATCCCCGGCGGCCTGCGCGGTGAACTCCGCCACCGACGTGTCCGCGATCAGCCGCCCGCGCCCGATCACGATCAGGTGGTCGGCGGTCAGCGCCATCTCCGACATGAGGTGCGACGACACGAGGACCGTACGCCCCTCGGCGGCGAGCTCCTTGAGCAGATTGCGGATCCACAGGATGCCCTCGGGGTCGAGGCCGTTGACCGGCTCGTCGAGGATCACGGTCGCCGGGTCGCCCAGCAGTGCGCTGGCGATGCCCAGCCGCTGCCCCATTCCCAGCGAGAAACCGCCGACCCGCTTCTTCGCCACTGCGCGCAGCCCGACGAGGTCGATCACCTCGTTCACCCGGCGTGCGGAGATCGCGTGGGTCACGGCGAGCGCCAGCAGATGGTTGTACGCGCTGCGCCCGGTGTGGATGGAGCGCGCCTCCAGCATCGCGCCCACCTCGTGCAACGGCGCGCGGTGCTCGGCGTAGCTCTTGCCGTTCACGACGGCCCGGCCCGAGGTGGGCGCGTCCAGACCGAGGAGCATGCGCATGGTGGTGGACTTGCCGGCCCCGTTCGGCCCGAGGAACCCGGTCACGGTGCCGGGACGCACGGTGAAACTTAGATCTTCGACGGCGATGCGCTCACCGTAGCGTTTGGTGAGGGAGTGTGCCTCGATCATGAAGTGTCCTCGTAGGAAGGGATACCGGAGTCCGTACGCGGCCGGACGCGCTTCACGTCGGGTCCCGACGCACCGCGGATCGACAGCCCACGGAGCGACGTTCCCGGCCTGCTTCCTGCATCGGGGGGGCTTAACCGGCGTACACCCGCTGATATAGGCGTGGCGGCAGCGGGCGTGCGCCGTGCCTTCCCGGTCATCGCGTCAGTCCCAGGTGGCGGGGAGCGCCCGGGGACCGCGGATCATGGTCTGCCGGCGCCAGGGCACGCGCTCGGCGGGCACGGCGAGCCGCAGCCCGGGCAGGCGGCCGAGCAGCGTGTGCAGGAGGAGTTCGATCTGCAGCCGGGCGAGCAGGGCGCCGGTGCAGTAGTGGGGTCCGTTGCCGAACGAGAGGTGCGGGTTGGGGTCGCGGTCCACGTCGATGCGGTCGGGGTCGGGGAAGACGTCCGGATCGCGGTTGGCGGCCAGATACGAGACGTAGACGGGATCGCCGGCCCGGATGCGCAGTCCGCGCAGGTCGATGTCCTCGAGCGCGATGCGCGCCAGACCGACCGCGGTGCGGTGCGGGATCCAGCGCAGCAGCTCGTCCAGTGCGGCGTCCCACGACTCGGGCCGATCGCACAGCCGCCCGAGCAGTTCGGGGCGGGTGAGCAAGAGGAACAGCATCTGCCCGCAGTTGTGGGTGACGGCCTCGCCGCCGATCTGCAGCGGGCCCGCGAGACCGACCGCCTCCTCCTCGCTGATCTCGCCCCGGCCCACCGCGGCCCCCAGCTGGGACAGGACGTCCTCCTCAGTACTCCCCTCGGTGCTGTTACTCGCGGCGCGCGCCCGGATCGTCTCCGCGATCCATCCGTACATGCCCTGCTTGGCGCGCTCACTGGCCTCGGCTCCGCCCGAGGTGGAGATGATCTGCCGGGTCCAGGCGTGCACCTGCTCCCGCTCGGCCGCGGGCACCCCCATGACCTCGCTGACCACGGAGATCGGAAACGGTTCGAGGACGCGCTCGATGAGATCGGCCGGCGGCCCCTCCCGCACCACGTCGTCCACCAGGGCGTCGAGGATCCCCTGGGCGCGGGGCCGCAGCCGTTTCATCGCGGCCATGGTGAAGGCACCCGCCACCGTGCGGCGCAGCCGGTTGTGGTCGGGCTGGTCGGCGAACGCGAGCGAGCCCGGCCTCGGTTTGAAGTGCGGGGCGAGCCGGGTCACCTGACGATGCGTCACCTCTGCCCGGCCGAACCGCGGATCATTGGTGATCGATCTGACGTCGTCGTAGCGTGTCGCCAGCCATGCCCAGCCCTCGCCGTGCGGAAGGCGGATCCGTGTCAACGGACCCTCTCGCATCAGCTCCGCAAGGACCGGGTCGAAGACCGTCCCGTCCAGCTCATGCGAGATCCAGTCCCGTACCGGTGGCGGTTCCCTGCCGGTGAGTGCGGTGATCTCCTCGCTCATGCACTCCACCCTCGTACGCGCACGACCGCCTGTCGCGCCGGACTGCTCCGGCCGGAGTCCGGGGCAGCCCCTGCCCTCCGCGTTTCGCGCGGCTCCCGGCGGCCCCGGCGTTGGTCGGCTGGAACGGCTACCCCGGAGGCTGCGGGACAAGCTGAGCCAGGCCGACTTCGCAAGGGCCCACTTCGGAAGTGCCAACGCCTGACGGACCCGGCCGGTGCCCACTGTCACGGGCACCGGCCGTCGGCGGCGGCTACGCGCCGCTGGCCTTGAGCATGTCCTCGCGCTCCACGATCTTCACGCGCTCGCGGCCCTGCGGCTCGCCGAGGGCCTTCTCGGCGGCGTCGAGGCGGTACCAGCCGTCCCAGGTGGTGAAACGGACGTTCCGCTCGGCGAGGAACGCGTCCACGGCCCCGGGCTCGGGGGACGCGGGCGTGTGCAGACGTCCGTTCGCGTGGTCGTCCAGCAGGTTGGCCACCGTCTCGTTGGCGTCACCCTTGGTGTGGCCGATCAGGCCCACGGGACCGCGTCGGATCCAGCCGGTCACGTACGTCGACTGCAGGTGCTCGCCGCTCTCCTCGATGACCCGTCCGCCCTGGTCCGGCACGGTCCCCGACTCGACGTCCCAGGGCAGCTTGGCCAGCGGGTCGGACAGGTAACCCACGGCGCGGTAGACCGCGGTGACGTCCCACTCCTTGAACGTACCGGTGCTCTTGACGTTTCCGGTACCGTCGAGGGCGGTGCGCTCGGTGCGCAGGCCGATGACCTTGCCGTCCTCGCCCAGGATCTCGGCCGGCGACTCGAAGAAGTGCAGGAACAGCTTGTGCGGCCGGTCGCCGACGTCCCGGATGGCCCAGTTCTCCAGCGTCTTGGCGACCATGTCGGCCTGCTTGTTGCCGCGCCGGATCTCGATGGAGCCCTTGTCGTAGTCGATGTCCTCGGGGTCGACGATGACCTCGATGTTGGGGGAGTGGTCCAGCTCCCGCAG
>CBFHCJ010000200.1:0-10070 GCA_965654005.1 uncultured Streptomyces sp.
CGGCGGCGAGCACCGCGCGCCGCACCACGGCCTCGTCGGATCCCGACCGGGCCACCAGGTACGCCACGGCCTGCTCCAGGCCGTCGGCGTCGCGGCCGCCGACCACCACGCAGTCCTGCACCCCGTCGACACCGCGGACCACGCTCTCGATCTCACTGGGCACGACCTTGTAGCCGCCCAGGTTGAGCACGTCATCGGCGCGGCACAGATGGGTGAAGGTGCCGTCCGGCGCACGGCGCACCACGTCGCCGGTGTAGGCGCCGCCGTCGGCAAAGGTGACCGCTGCGGCCTCCGGCCGGCCGATGTAGCCCAGGGCGACGGTCGGGCCGGCGATGTGCAGCCGGCCCTCCTCCCCATCGGCGACGGGCGTGCCGTCCGCGGCGCGGACGCTCGCGGTGATCCCGGGCACCGGGACCCCGAAGGTCCCCGGACGGTCCTCCCCCGGCGGGGTGCCGACGACGATGTGGAGCACCTCGGTCGCGCCGAGGCCGTTGAGCAGTTCGGCCTGGAAGGCGGCGCGGATCCGCTCGCCGAGCGGACCGGGCAGGTTCTCGCCCGCCGCCACGCACAGCCGCACGGAGTCGACGCAGTCGGAGGCGAGCGGCGTCCCGGGAGCGTTCAGCAGCGCCGCGTACAGCCGCGGGACGGAGAACAGCACGGTGGGCCGGTGGCGCTGCATCGCGGCGGCGAGCGAGTGGACGTCGACGGTACCGCTGATGAGCGCGACGCGGGCGCCGGCCGCCAGAGGGCACAGGACGGAGCTGCCGAAGCCGTAACCGAAGGACATCCGGGCGCTGGACAGGACGGTGTCCTCGGGCGTCAGCGCCAGGACCGTGCCGATACCGTCGGCCATGGCCGCGATCGCACCCGCCGAGTGCCGCACCCCCTTGGGCATGCCGGTGCTTCCGGAGGTGTACTGCACGAGCGCCTCGCTCCCCGCGCGCCACGCGGCCGAGGGCCCGGCCTCCTGCGGGTGGTGCGCGGGGCCGGCCTCGGCCGTTGCCAGAGCAGCGCGGACGTCAGCGCCGGCGAACCGGGTGGTTGTCGCGAACAGCCCCTCCAGGGCGCGTTGCCGCGCGGGAGCTGCGTCCAGGTGCACCATCGCGGCGGCGCAGTCGGCGGCGATGTAGCGGACTTCGTCGTCCGTGAGCACCGGACTGATCACCACGGGGACACAGCCGTGCCACCACAAGCCGAGGACGGCGACCACGGTCGCCACGGAGTCGTCGGCGACCAGGAGCCCGCGGGCGCCCTCGGGTACTCCTGCGGCCTGCAGGGCGCCCGCATACCCGCGTGCCGCCTCCAGGAGGCCCGCGTAGGTGATCTCCCCGACCTGGGGGTCGAGGTAGCTGGCCCGGTCACCCCGGCCGACGGATACATGGCCCGCCACCAAGCGGTCGATCAGGTCGACACCCTGGAGGCTCCTCGCCCGCTCGCCGAGCACGGCCACCGCGGCGTCCAGGCTGGTGAGGGCTGCCGCCTCCTGGGCGGACAGGGGGCCGAACTCGCGCTCGACCGCGACCACGACCTCGACCTTCTCCAAGGAGGTCATGCCGAGTTCCTCATAGAACAGGGCACCCGGCTCGATGGCGTCCTTGTCCACCTCAAGGACAGACGCCACGATCTCTCGCAGCCTGCCGCGCGTTATGTCGATGTGTTCCACCGGCGAGGGTCCTTTCCTTGTCTTCATAGCCGAGAAGCGGGATCGGGGTGGACAGAGTGGACGAGCCGAAAACCTGCCTTCGGGGACTGCGCCGTTCGCCGAGACGCGATCCGGGCGGAGATGCCGGAACGGGGTGAGGTGCAGCAGCCCCCAGCGGGTGTTCTCAGGCCCCCAGGCCTACCTCGCAGGGGAAGGACACAGATACGCCCAGGGGCTCCTCCGTGAAGATGACCCTCTTGCCGAGCGCGGACATGAAGCCGAGCTCGAAGACGGTGCCGCTTCCGACGCGACCACCCGGGTTGCACACGATGACAGCGTCGGCTTGCCGGAACGCGTCCATGTGCACGTACTTGTGCCGCCAGGTGTCGCGGTGGTTCTTCAGCAGGTCCTGGTAGTCGAAGAGGATGAAGTCGGTTCCCGCGGTTTCCGGCTTGATCCTGGTGCTGCGGGGGCTGAGCACCTCGGTGCCGGTTTCCCGCAGCTGGGCGATGGTGCCCTCGATGGGCCCTAGAGACTGCTGGAAGCTCCCGCAGACGACTGCCGTCCGGAACTCGCGCCGGATCAGACCGTCCACCATGTCGTCCGAGCCGCATGCGGACATGCCCGTGTCCAGGTAGAACCGCTCCAGCTCGGGCCCCACGACGTTGAAGTAGAGGCCCGTGTCGACGTAGACGCTGTTGACCAGTGCGGCCGCCTCCGGCTGCGGAAGCTGCTGGAAGACCCCGGTGGCGTGCACCCGCGTGCTCTTGTTGTCGACTACCTCGGCGAACTCCTTGAGCCCGGCGCAGAACTCGCCGACGCTGTCCGCCAGCGCCTCGCCGGCGAGGCCGGCTCCGAACGGAAGCCGCTCCCTCGTGAGTAGCTGCAGCTCGCCGCTCTGGAAGCGGTAGACGCTGACGCGTTCCGAGCCGAAGTGGACCAGGACCCTGCCTTCTGTCACCACTGTGCTGTTCTCCTTCTTCTCGATCAGTCACGTTGGGCGCCCTCAGTCGGCGGGGAGTCAGCCGAGGGCGGCACAGTTAGTCGCCTTCTCCGCGCAGAGCACTGAGGTATTTCTCGGCGAATTCTTCTTTTCTCGCCCCGTTGTATTGTGTGATGAAGCGCGGATGCTCCAAGGGAATGATCTTTTTGAAGAAGCGCGCACCCTCGTTCACCTTCGAGAGGAATTTGAAGTTCTCGCCGCTGCCGATGCAGTAGCACACCGAGGTGTCGGTTCCAAATGCCACCTGACGCTCCAGGGCGTCCACGAGGAAATCGTGTAGAAGCTCCAGCAGCTTCTTGTTCTCGTAGTAGTTGCAGTTGACCTCTCTTCCCTGGGGATTCGTTCTCACCAGGCCGAGAGGGCACACAAAGCTCATGACGAAGTCGGCGTAGAACCTTGTCCGGCCCCCGTAGCGCGCGATGACGTCATGCAGGAATCCGGCGGAGGGCCTGCTCACCGCATAGCCGTCGACATCGACTCCCGTTTCGCTCTCGAGGAGCTTGGCGTCTTCGAACGGGACCCCGGTCACGGCCGTGCCCCGTCGGGCGGGCGAACTCCCCAGCACCAGACGGCGCGGCCTGTCGTCGTCGTAGTACTTGTGGTAGAACGCAGTCGTCACCTCGTGGACGCGCTCCTTCTGGGGGCCACTGAACGGGTTGATGACCGCGAATCCGGGCGGCAGTTCAAGCGTCGTCTCCGCGAGTTCCTCGTTGAACTGCAGGATCCGATCGGCAACGGTCGTTCGCCCGTTCATTGCAGAAGTCCTTCCTTCATGCTGGTCGCTCCAGACTGACCGGCCGCACCGGCTGTCTGCGATCCAGTCTTCCCGCGGGCCTGGTGGGACGTCGCGACCGCGGCCGGCCGGAGGGCGGTGGCGACGTTAGGCAGCGACCGCCGAAAGGTAAATCTCGGTACTTGTTGGAAACATTCGGACATCTTTGAATCCAGCGCCGTCGAGCTCCGCACCAATTAGATTGGCGGTGTCCATCCCGCGATAGAGGTCGACGAATTCAGTGCCAGGGATGATAAGTCCCGGCACGACGCAGCCCCGCTGAGTATACAGAAATCCGTTGGCCACTGAGACGATAATCGCTGCACCGGGCTTCAGTACTCTGTGCGCCTCCGAGGCCGCTGCGGATGTGTCGAAGAATGACGAGTTGTACGTCCTCAATGAGATATACAGATCGAAACTGTCGTCCGGCAGGGCGGACAGGTCTTCGGCGCTGGAGACGAGGGTTCTCGACAAGGGAATGCGTCCACTTATGTTCGCGAGGCCGCTTTCCGCGATATCGGCGAAGGTGATCTGCGGACAGTCGGAGAACAGGGCCGCGGCTTCGTGGCCGGAGCCGACGCCGACGTTGAGGATGTTGACGGCAGTCAGGGACCTTGTGGATGACTTCCTGTACACCGCCATGAAGTCGTCGGCCCACCCCGCGTTGGCGGCGCGAGCGTCGTACGCGTAGTCGTAGGTGCCGTACTTCGCGTCGAACGCTGCGGCCAGTGCGTCGCCTACGGCGCTGTCAGCCTCTTTGTACTCTGTCCCGTACCTCTGGCAGATGAGAGAGGCGAGCGCAACCCTCCCCCGGTGCGCGTTGACGTCGCTCCTGGTCAGCGCGAAGCCCATCGACATCAGCCTGGTGGAGACGGCTTCGCTGATGCGATGGGTGGAGTAGTGGGGGTTGCACTCGATGCTTTGCCCGCTCGCCGCGTAGAGGTCTCGGTTCTGCTCCAGGATCTGGCGCTGAAGCTCGTCGGGGAAGCGGAGTACATGGCCTCGGACGGTGACGGGGTCGCTATCGAGGTAGCTCGTCAACGCGGGGTCTGGCAGGCCGATATAGACCCTGTCGATGCGCACTTCCTTCAAGAGTTCGGCGAGCTCAAACGACCGGGCCGCCGACAGGGTGTTGATCGTCAGATATGCGCTGCGTGCGCTTGATGCTCCGAGTTCTTGGATCCTGCGCCGCAGAGTGCCGTACCAGGATGCGCCGCGTACTTCGCCCTCGAAGGCGGAGCAAATCAACGCGTCGTGTTCAGAAACAAGCACAACGCCGACCCGCCGACCTGACTGCGGCGCCCTTTGTGCGACGCCAATGGCGTATTTCATCCAATAGGTACTGTTGGGGCTCATGTGGGGCCTCCGTTTCTCACCCGCGGCACGCCCGGGGGCGTCATCGCTCCTCGGGGACGTGGGCAGGCCGGCTCGACCCGGGGATACATGGCACGGACGCCGCGTCCCTTGAGCGGAGCTGGCCGAGCTCTATCAGCTCGGCCCGCAAGGCCGAGTACGCGGCGTTGACGAATTCGTAGTCCGGTTCGCTCAGTTCGTTCTTGAGGCTCTGGTAGTTCACGGCCACCTGTTGTGAACTGCTGAATCCGGTAAGAACGATCGAGTCCGGGCAGCGCTTGAGGCAGTAGTGGAGGGCGATCCGGGCGAGGTCTTGCGGGGTGGGTCCGAACCTGTCCCGCAGGGGCTGTAGGCCTCGCTGGACGGCGTCCAGGACCGGCGCGCTGATGTGGGAGCGGACGTCGCCAGGGCCGAAGACCGTGTCCGGAAGGTATTTGCCGGTGAGCAGTCCCAGGCCCAGAGGCTCGTAGATCACGGTGGCGATGCCGTGGCGACGGGCGAAGCTGAAGATGTCCTCGTCCTCTTCGCTGTCGGCGGCCTCGGATTCGGGTGGTTGGATGAGCGGGTTGAAGGGGGTGGTGATGACCTTGGGACCGAATTGTTGGACGAGGAAGGCGAACCGAGCCGCGGTCACCTGGTTGCGGTCGCCCGAGGCTGTGCCGGCTACCAGCCTGTTGGGCGCCCTCATTCCGAGCGCCTTGACCCTGCCGAGGTCACGCAGGGCCTCCAGCGTCTCCCGTGCCTCTTGGAGGTACTGGTCGCGAGGACCGAAGTCGGTGTGGTGCAGCGTCAGGACATCCAACGATTCAACGCCGAGGTTCTCAAGGCTCTGCTCTACCTGTGCCTGTAGGTGGAGGGAGCAGTAGGCGTTGACGCTGGTGCCCCTGAAGGCCCCGACCGTGCTGGTGATGCTGACGCTCTCGCGAGGTACCTGGGCCAGCATGCGGCCCAACAGCCTCTGGGAGTGCCCGAGACCGTAGACGTCCGAGGTGTCGTAGACAGTCGCCCCCTCTTCGCGGGCGCGCAGGAGGGCATCGACCGCGCAATCGTCGTCCACGGAGGCCCATCCCGCGGCGTGTCCCATGTTGGTTGCCGGCCCCCCGATGGGCCGACAACCAACGCCGAGAGGGTGCTCGTCCCATCCGGCGACCAGGCGTCGCCTGGGCAAGTGTGAAGCGGTCACGGGGCTCGCTCTCATCGCGAAGGACTGGGCGCCGGCTCGGTTCGCCGTGGTGCAGCACAGCGACGAGGCAGCGGGCCCGGAGAATCTGGAGAGAAGTGGGGCGGAGCACGGCTCTCATCAGCCCCGCTCCCACCGTCACATTCGTCCGAACGGGAAGTCCAGCTGCCCACCGGCTCATATCGGGGGTCATTTCCAAGAAGGGGAGACCCGTCCACGGGCATTCGGTACAGAAATGCCCAGATTTGAGGCTGCCTGCCGCGTGCTGGAAGGCGGAGCTGAATGACCCTCGATATGAGCCCCTGTGCATCTGGCCCGACAGGTGGCGACAGGGCAGGCTGGTGATCAGCTCTCAAGTGGGCGAGCGATACCGGCAGTTCGACGTGCCGGGGCGTCGCCCGCGTCCCTCGTTCGCCCCTAGCCACCGGGCTTCGGACGTCAGGCACCCCGTGGTGACCCTGATCTCCGAAGCTCCGGTTTTACTCCCCGAGGAACCTTTTCCCGTTGCTGCGACTGCGATCGTCGAGGGTGCTGTCCCCAGCCGAACTGTCCTGGCTGACCGACGCGATCGGCGACGCGGAGACAGTTTTGGCCAGCGTCAGCTGCTGGAAGCGCTGCACCTTCCACCCCGAGGAACTCCTCCCCCGCCTGGCCGCCCGGCTGCGCCACCAGACCGGCTTAGGCGTCATTCTCAACACCAGCGCGGTCACCCGCCGCCTGTGCGCGGGGCCTTCGCCCGCGTGCGACCCGCGGACGCTCGGGGAGCTCGAGGCACGCTTCGGCCCTCTTGCCGTCCAGGTGCTGAGACGGGACGCTCCGCTGATCACTGCGGACTACCTAGGTCAGCAATTCCCAGCAACCCGCCCTTGCCCGCCCGCCTCAGTCAGCGGGTGCTGGCGGAGCTGGAGCGCGACCGTCCCGCCCCGAGTCCGTGGAAGGCCCGCGTGCAAGCCCCTGATCGAGTGCCACACGTCGTCAACCACTCGAACGTGTGGATTCAAAGGCAACCAGCCAGGCGGCCCTTGCCCCGAACACCAGGACCGCATTCACGTTCGAGACATCCGCCCGTCCGGGGCCGTTACGGCTCCGGATTCGGCGCGTTCTTAGAGCACCAGTACCAACCGGCCGCCCAGACGGAGGACACACCGTGAACACTGAGCCCGCTCCCGCCCATCGCTCCGGATTCGAACAGCGGCGGCGGTCCCCGCTCGCCTCCCCGACCTACGGGCCTCGGCGGTCCGCCATCTACGCGCGCCGCTCAGCACGACTGGATACGAGGTGGGGGGCATGAGCGGCGGCAGTGATGCAGACGGCATCCGCCAGGGTGCGGTGCCCGGCCCGCGCGGTGCGGAACTTCCGCTGCCGCCCGCCGCCGTGCCCGGCGGTCCGCAGGACGGCGACATCGCCGACGGCCTGGAGGAGGCGTACTGGTCCGTGTACGACGGCGCCGCGTCCAAGGCGACGGTGGGGCAGATCCTCGCTCGGTTGCCGCGGATCGTGCGCCAGATCGGCCGACTTGCCTGGGCTGCGGACCGGACCGCGACACTCGCGGTCGTGATCCTGCAGCTGGCGTCGGCCGCGATGACGGCGTTCGGGCTCATGGCGTCGGTTGCGGTGCTGCGGGAGCTGTTCGCCGAGGGGCCGACCCCGGACAGGGTGCGGGCGGCCATCCCCCAACTGCTGGTCGTGGTCGGCTTCCTGTCCGCCCGGGCGCTCCTGGAGGCGGGCGTCGCCGTCGCGCAGGCCAGGGTGACACCGAAGATCCGCACCGCGCTGGAGACGGAGTTCCTCACCCTGACCGCCCATGTGCGGCTCGAGGTCGTCGACGACGCGGACTGGCACGACGAGGCCTACCGGGCCAACGACCGCGGCCTGTTCTACGCCCGGCAGATCGTCGGCCAGGTCGTCTCCCTGGCTGCCGCACTGCTCGGTCTCGTGGGCACCGCCGGCGTCCTGAGCGTCCTCCATCCGGCCTTACTGCCGCTGCTACTGCTGTCAGTGCTGCCGGTCGGCGCGGCGGCCGTTCGCAGCGCCAGGGCGCGCTTCCACTCCTTCAAGCGGTGGAACACCCTGCAGCGCAGGGTGCGGATCTTCTCCTGGCTGCTGTTGGAGAGGGACGCCGCCGCCGAACTCCGATCGGACACCGCCCAGGGCGCGCTGCTGGACGAGCACTACCGGCTGACGACCCGGATCGCCGAGGAAGACACCCGCCTGGGCGTGAGCTCGGCCATGCTGACCCTGGCGGGCCGGGCGGTCGGCGGGATCGGCACCGGCATCACCTACACGGCGCTCGGCGCCATGCTGATCGCGGGCTGGCTGCCCCTGGCCGCCGGCGCGGGCGCGTTCCTCGCCATCCAGGCCGCCCAGTCCTCGCTGACCCGGCTCGTCGACGTCTCCCACCTGGTCTACGAGCACGCCATGTGGGTGGATGACCTGCTCGCTTTCCAGGAACGCTGTCGCACTCTCCAGCCGCGGCGCAGCGGGCTGCCCGCCCCCGAAACGGTGAAGACCATCTCGCTGGAGGACGTGTCCTTCACCTACCCCGGCAAGGACACCCCGGCGCTCAACGGCATCTCCATGACGCTGTGTGCTGGACAGACGGTGGCGTTCGTCGGCGTCAACGGCTCCGGCAAGTCCACTTGCGCGCGGCTGCTCGCCGGGCTGTACGAGCCCCAGGACGGGGGCACGGTCTGTTGGGACGGCGTGAACGTGCTGGACATGGACGCCGAGTCGTTGCAGGCCCGGGTGGGCTGCGTGCTGCAGGACCCGGTGCGGTTCCCGTTCAGCGCGCTGGCCAACTTGACGGTCTCCCGGGGCACCCTCACTGATGCCGACCCGCAGCGGGCGCTGGACGCCGCGCGGGCCTCCGGTGCCGAGCAGGTCATCGCCGGGCTGCCGGGCCGGTGGGAGGCGCTGCTGTCCAAGCGGTTCCGTGGCGGTCAGGAACTGTCCGCAGGCCAGTGGGCGAAGGTCGCCGTCGCCCGCGGCCTGTACAAGAACGCTCCCGTCCTACTGCTGGACGAGCCGACCGCCAGCATGGACCCCCGCGCCGAGCACGCCGTATACGAGGCGGTGCTGCGGGACAACCCGCGCCCCGATCAGATCACGGTGCTGATCTCCCACCGTCTGGCGAGCGTCGTCGCCTGCGACCGCATCTTCGTCTTCGACAGCGGGCGCATCACCGAGAGCGGCACACACCAGGAGCTGATGGAACTCGGTGGCGAGTACGCCGCCATGTTCACCCTCCAGGCCGCCGGCTACCGCGCCGAGGCCAGGGAGGCGGCGTGATGCCCGACCACGCACAACCCCGTCCCGCGCCGACCGGCGTCTGGCCGGAGCACTTCACGGACCACCGGCAGGGCACTAACTGCCCGATGTGCACGAATGACTTCGCCGCCCACGACATCGGCTGGGGCCTTCTTGTCCGGCGCGGAGAGGTCAGCAACGCCTACCTGTGGCGCAGCGGCCAGGTCCGCGGGTACGCCGTCGTGATCTACACCGGTCGTCATGCCGCCGAGCCCACCGAGCTGAACGAGGGGGAGGCGGCCGCGTTCTGGCGCGACGTTCTCGCCTTGGGCCGGGCGGTTGAGGCACTCTACGAGCCGCTGAAGATGAACTACCTGCTGCTGGGGAACCAGATCCCGCACGCTCACTGGCACTGCGTTCCGCGACGCGAAGCCGGAAGGGACCCGGCTCCGGGCGGGCCGCTGCCCTTCGAGGTGCTCGATCTCGGGCGCCAGGACGAGGAGCAGTTGCAGGTGGATGCCCGAGCGCTGCGCCAGCTGCTGAACCCCACCGGCCGGCCGGGGGTGCCGCGATGAACGGCGCCGAGTCGGACGTGATGGTCGTGGCGGGGATTCTGACGCTGTTCTTCCGGATCGTCCCGACCGCGGTCAGCGAAGGTCCGGCGGGGACCGCGACCCGCAACTACGTGGCCCGGGACAGCGACGGAGCCCGGTGGTTCGTGAAGGCCTACCCGGCGGGCACCGATCTGGACACGGAGCGCCAGGCGCTGGCGCTCGCCCAGTTCGCACGGCTCGGCCGGATCCCGGTGCCGGTGGTGCGGCAGACCCTGGACGGTGACCTCATCGGGGCCGCCGGCGGGATGGCGGTGTCGGTC
>CBFHCJ010000201.1:0-10048 GCA_965654005.1 uncultured Streptomyces sp.
CGGAGGCGCCTCCGGGCGCGGCGCGCTCGGCCTCTGTTCCGGCGCCCCGCAGTCTCTGCCCTTCCCGTACCCGAGGGCTGCCGCCCCACGGGGCGTCAGCTCAACGCACGGCGGGCGGCGCGTACTTGTAGCCCACGCGCCGCACCGTCTGGATCGCCTTGCGGTGCTCGGCGCCGAGCTTGCGCCGCAACCGGGCGACGTGGACGTCGACGGTGCGTCCGTCGCCCACGTGCCCGTAGCCCCACACCGTGGTCACCAACTGGTCCCGGCTGTGCACCCGGTGAGGGTGCGCGACCAGGTGGGCGAGCAGCTCGAACTCCAGGTACGTGAGGTCGAGCGGCCGACCTGCCACCTCGGCGGTGCGCCGCGCGGTGTCGACGCGCACCAGCGCGTCGCCGTCGCTGTCGGTGTCACCGGCGCCCGGCGCGGCCTCCGCGTGGTCGGGTACCGCGACCGGCAGGAACGGCGGCGGCTGGTCGGCCGGGACGAGCACCAGGTAGCCGATCATCGGCGGCCGGCCCGGCAGGCTGGGCAGGGTGTGCTGGGGCGCCGGGAGCCAGGTGGCGCCCGGCGGCAGGAAGTCCGCTACGCCTACGACCTCGTCCCGATCGACGGCGCGCAGCCGGTGCCGTGCGGATGCGTTCGCGGGGGAGGACGGGGCGTCGAGGGTGGCGGTCGAGAGAGAACGAGTGGTCGCCATGAGAGGTCAGCTCTTTCGCGCGAGAAGTTCGTCGGGGAAGACGACGACCGCGAGTTCGTGGTCGGGGTCGTCGAGGACGTACGTGGCGTCGCGCTGGCCGAAGGCCGGGGTGTGCGGCTTTAGAGGGCCCGCGCGTTCATCGCGCGACAACACACCCGGTCGAAGTCGTGGTGCTGACGGGAAGGCCAGAAGGGCTCGAGGTCATGGCGACCCGTCGCGCTGTGCTTCTGGAAGCCGACCATGGCCCCATTGAAGCAGATACACAGTCCCCGCAGGAGACTCCTCTCACTGGTCGGACGTGTCCTTGGCGGTAACTTGACGTGAAGTCGCTCACCTTGGCCGGCAGACAGCACGAGGGGGCGCCCACCGGACGGTGGACGCCCCCTCGGGAGCCGTAGGGCGTGGATCAGACCTGGCCGGCCTTCTCCAGCGCCGTGCAGCAGGTGTCGACGATCAGGCGGGTCACCACGTACGGGTCGACGTTGGCGTTCGGGCGGCGGTCCTCGATGTAGCCCTTGCCGTCCTTCTCGACCTGCCACGGGATACGGACCGAGGCGCCACGGTTGGAGACGCCGTACGAGTACTCGTTCCACGGGGCGGTCTCGTGCTGACCCGTCAGACGCTCCTCGACGCCGACGCCGTAGTTCGTGACGTGGTCGAGCGGCTTGGTGCCCTCACCCAGCGACTCGCACGCGGTGATGATCGCGTCGTAGCCCTCGCGCATCGCCTTGGTGGAGAAGTTGGTGTGCGCGCCGGCGCCGTTCCAGTCGCCCTTCACCGGCTTGGGGTCCAGCGTCGCGGAGATGCCGAAGTCCTCGGCGGTGCGGTACAGCAGCCAGCGGGCCACCCACAGCTGGTCGGAGACCTCCAGCGGGGACAGCGGGCCGACCTGGAACTCCCACTGGCCGGGCATGACCTCGGCGTTGATGCCGGAGAGGCCCAGACCCGCCTTCAGGCAGTTGTCCAGGTGGGCCTCGACGACCTCACGGCCGAAGATCTCGCCGGCGCCGACGCCGCAGTAGTAGCCGCCCTGCGGGGCCGGGAAGCCACCCTCGGGGAAGCCGAGCGGACGCGAGCCCTCGAAGAAGGTGTACTCCTGCTCGATGCCGAAGATCGGCTCCTGGGCGGCGAACCTCTCGGCGACCTCGGAGAGCGCGGCACGCGTGTTGGACTCGTGCGGCGTCATGTCGATGTTGAGGACCTCGCACAGGACGAGGATGTTGTCGCCGCCGCGGATCGGGTCCGGGCAGGAGAAGACCGGCTTGAGCACGCGGTCCGAGGAGTGGCCCTCGGCCTGGTTCGTGGAGGACCCGTCGAAGCCCCAGATCGGCAGTTCCGCGCCCTTGGCGTCGTCCGCCAGGATCTTCGTCTTGGAGCGGAGCTTCGCCGTCGGCTGGGTGCCGTCGATCCAGATGTACTCAGCCTTGAAGGCCATGGTCCACATCCTTCGGGGGAGGGGCTCGACCGCATGGTCGATAGGTTGCGGGTGCGTGGCGCAGCGGCACTGGGGCGCCGGTGACGCCCGGCAGCATGTCAACAGGCGGTTTCTCGGCCATTGCTCATGTGTGAACCCCGTGTTACCTGGGAAACCTGTGCCGGAATCATGCGATGACCGGTTGATTCCCGCTCGGCCGGGTGGCGCGGCGATCGACCCGTGCCGGGCTGGAGGGAGCAGGTCAGCCCTGACCCGCCGCGGCCTCCCGGACGCCGTTCAGGAACCCCCGCACCGCCGCCAGCTCCTGGTCGTCGTACCCCTTCAGCAACTCCACCGTCCTCCCGATCAGCGGCCCGAAGAACTCCCACCCCAGCGACACCGCCCGCTCGTCGATCTCGAGGAGCACCCGCCGCCGGTCACGCCCGTCCCGTACGCGCCGCACGTGCCCGAGCCGTTCCAGCCGGTCGACCAGGGCCGTGGTGCCGGCGGAGTTGAGCCCGAGGAGCGCGCCGAGGCGGCCCGCCGTCATCTCCTCCCCGGCGCGTGACGCGTCCATCAGGGCGATGAGGGCGCGTACATCCGTCGGGTGCATGCCGTTGCGGTTCGCGAAACGGGCGCTGTGCAGGCCGAGTTCGACGGCCACCGCGCGCAGCAGGTGCACGATCTCCAACTCGCGCTCGTGGTCCGGCATGCCTGTCCTCCGACTATCATCTCGCTGACCAAGTATCTCGCTCGACGAGATAATAGGGGAGGGGTACATGACCGGCCGCCCGTTCGACAGCGAGGGCTTTTTGATGGCTTACGACCAGGTGATGGCGAAATGGCCCGCCGATCGGGAGGCGTTCGCCGTCCCCACCCGGTTCGGCGTGACACAGGTGAACGCGTGCGGCTCCCTCGACGCACCCCCGCTCGTGCTCCTCCCGGGCGGCGGCGGTGCGACATCGGCCTCCTGGTTCGCCAACGTGGAGGCGCTCTCCCGTACGCACCGGGTGTACGCCGTCGACCTCATCGGCGAGCCGGGGCGCAGCACGCGTGAGGCCGACCACCCCCTCCGTACGGTGGCCGACCTCATGGCCTGGCTCGACGCGCTCCTGGACGCCCTGGACGCCGGCCCGACCGCGCTGTGCGGACACTCGTACGGCGGCTGGATCGCCCTCCACTACGCGCTGCACGCACCCGGCCGCGTCGACCGCCTCGCCCTGCTCGACCCGACGCAGTGCTTCGCCGGATACCGGGCCGGGTACCTGCTGCACGCGCTCCCCGTGGTGCTGCGCCCCTCCGTGCGCCGGATCCGCGCCTTCCTGGAGTGGGAGACGGGTGGGGTACCGCTCGACGCGCAGTGGCTGGAGCTCCAGGAGGCGACGGCGGGCTTCCCGACGGCGAAGCCGGTCACGGGCCCGCGCCCGAGCGCCGCCGCGCTGCGCTCGCTGCATGTGCCGGTCCTGCTGCTCGTGGCCGCGTGCAGCAGGACCCATGACCCTCTTCAAGTGGCCGCTCGCGCGGCCGGGTCGCTGCCGAGCGTGGAGACCGCCGTCCTGCCGGACGTGTCCCATCACGCGTTGCCGCAGACCAACCCGGCGGCCACGAACCGCCGCCTCCTGGAGTTCCTGAGCCCCTGACCTCACCCGACCATCTGTTCCCGGTGTTCCCGGTGTTCCGCTCGAGGCGCCGCGAGGCGAAGGCCCCGCCTTCAGCGGGACACAGCGTCCCGTACCGCCTCGTCCGTGCGTGCGACGACGGCCGTACCGTCATCGGCGGTGATGATCGGCCGCTGGATGAGCTTGGGGTGCTCGGCCAGCGCGCGTACCCAGCGGTCGCGGGAGGCGGCGTCCCTCGGCCACTCCTTCACACCGAGTTCCTTGGCGACGGTCTCCTGGGTGCGTGTGATGTCCCACGGCTCGAGGCCGAGTCGTGCGAGGACGTCGCGGATCTCGTCCTCGCTCGGTACGTCCTCCAAGTAGCGGCGCACGGTGAAGTCGGCGCCCTCGGCGTCGAGCAGGGTGAGTGCGCTGCGGCACTTCGAACAGGCCGGATTGATCCAGATCTCCATGGCCCACACGGTAGTCGGATCACTCCTGTTTGCCCGTGTCGCAACCCTGTCCTAACGCCTGGAGCGGGTTCCGACTCCGGCTGCGCATACACATCTCGTAGACCTCGCGTGACACGGCGGCAATTCCCTTGCCCACCTGGGCTTTTGTGCACTGCGTGGACTCCCCGGATGTCAGTGCCGGGCAGTAAACTAGAAGCAGTGTTCGAGGGAGTTGCCGGGGTGTCCGGCGGCTCCCTGACCGCGACAGGAGGATGCCTGTGCCCGCTGCCGCAACCAAGCCGAAGCCGACCCAGTCCACTGCGAAGAGGCCCGTCCTGCTGGACCTGCCGTACGCGCCGGTGGCGAAGCGCCCGCTCCCGCCGGGGCGGCCGCGTGAGTGGTACGTCACGCACAACCGGCGCCTCAAGGCGATGCGCCTCGCGATCGCCCTGCTCGACTCCGGGGTGTACGTGCCGAACCAGGCGCGCAACGAGAAGATCCGAAACACGGCGGAGCTGATCGGGGTGCATCCGCCGTCGGACACGACGTGCCACATGGTACGGGCGCTTCTGCGGTACAGCCGCTGAGCCGTGGCTTCGGGCGCCCTCTTCTTCGGGGGCGCCCGGGGCCGGGGGTGCCGTCCGAGGGGGGACCCCCAGACGGGCTGGTTGTGCCTGGACCGGGCTGAGAAGTGCCGCCTGCCGGCGGCTCCTTCAGCTCGACAGCTTCTTCTCCAGCGGTGTCCGGAAACGCGGTGTCACGCGGGTGTCGGCCAGCCACGAACTCAGCCGGGCCGCCTCCGTCTCTATCGCCGCTCGCTCCTCGCCGCCCGATCCCCCCGTCTCCAGCAGACGCCACACCACCTCCCCGTCCGGCCGCTGGGCCCAGCCCCCGACCACCCGGCCGTTCCACCACACCGTAGGGCCCACGTTGCCGCTGCCGTCGAACAGGGGCGGGCGCAGTTCCGGGGCCAGGTACCAGTCGCGTTCCTGCCAGCCCATCGCCGTGGGGTCCAGGCCCGGGAGCAGGGCCGCCCAGGGCTCGGCGGGCGCCGTGACCGGTTCCTCGTCACCGGCCGCCACATACGCCCTCGCTCCGCCGTCGAGCGTCACCGGTACCGCTCCGATCGACGTCAGCGCCCGTCGTACGTCCGCGACCCGCCAGCCCGTCCACCACTTCAGGTCCGCCTCCGTGGCCGGGCCGCAGGCGGTGAGCCAGCGGCGGAGCAGCTCCGGCTGAGCCTCGGCGGGCGGAAGCTCCGGGTGCGGCGGGGCGACCGCCCAGCGGAACTGGGACGACGTCCAGGCGCCGAGCGGGCGGCCACGCACCACGCGGCCCTCGACGCCGAGCACCCGCATCAGCCGGGACGACACGGTCTGCAGGCTTTCGTAACTCTTGCCCGGGGCGTACGTGAACTGCTCCTTCAACCGCGGTTCGTCCCGGGTGAGTTCGTTGACCGTCGCCTGGCCTCGGCGAGCCAGCGCGGCCAGCGCCGACGCCTCGACCTCCGCCAGCCACTCCTCCGTCAGCCGACCACCGCTTCCGGTCACCATGTCCTTGATCAGCCCGGCGCGTGCCTTCGCCGCGTTCGCCAGTCCCGTCGACGCGTGCACCACGGCCGCCAGCTCGGTCGGGAAGACGAACACCGTGTGCCGCATGCCATGCATCCGCACCAGCGTCCGGTCCTCGTACAGCGCCCGCTCGACCTCCGCCACGGTCTTGCCCGTCTCCGCGAGGCGCGCCCCGACGGCCAGGTAGACCGTGGCCGGGTCCGTTCCGTGCAGCGCGACCAGCGATTCGGTGACCTCCTCGGGTGCCGCCGCCCGTGCCTGTGGGGCCAGTCGGTGCCGCAGTGCGAGCCGGGCCCGCCGCTCCGGTGTTCCGATGTGCCGCTGCCGTTCCCCCATGCCGCCTCCACAGCCTCCGCCCCTCTACAGACGTCGTCCATCCTCCCGGAAGCCGGCCCGCCGTACAGTCCGTCACCCGAAGTGCCGTATCCGGCGTGCGGACATGCCCCGTCCCGCCTTCACTGATGCCATCAGGAGAAGGCGGGAGACAGCCATGGCACGACACGGAATGCGGGACACGGCGTGGGGCTTCGCGCTGGTCACGGCGACGGCCGCCGTGCTCAGCGGCTGCTCCGAGGGCGGCACCCCCTCCGGCAACGCCTCCGAGGCCGCCTCCAAGGCCGCCTCCGCCGCCGCGTCCCTCGCCTCGGAGGCGGGCGCCGCGCTGGCCTCGGCGACCGCCGAGGCGGGCCGCAAACTGGACGAGATCAAGGGCGGTGTGAACGCCAAGGGCGACGCGAAACTCGGCACGGTCTCCACCGACGCCGACGGGCGCAAGGCCGTGCCGGTCACGGTCACCAACTCGACGTCGAAGTCCCGTTCCTACGCCGTCCAGGTCGACTTCCGCGACAGCGGCGGCAACCTCGTCGTGACGGTCGACGACGTGGCCGCCGGCGCGTCGAAGAACGCCACCGCGCTCAGCCACCGCAAGCTCTCCGGTGACGTCGCCGCCGACGTCGCCCGCACGGTGCGGTACTGATCCGGTGCCCGGCCCTCAGGCCCCTTGTGCCGGACCCCGGTCTCCGGGGCCGCGCACGTCGCGGTCCGGCCCGCGGCCCACGGGCCCGCACGGACCGCGCCCGCGCCCGGGCCCCGCGCAGCCACGACCGACGTCCTGATGCTCTTCCTGTACGCGCAGTACGGACGGGGCTCGTCCTCTGCGTCCTCGTCGGGCCCGGGAGCCGCCCCGGGATCCGCGGCCACCGACCAGCAGTACCGCGAGCGCCGTGACCAGCAGGCCAAGTGGGAGCGCCGCTACCGTCGCGAGCGCCCCTTCGAGGCCCGCCGCCAGGAGCGCGGCAAGAGCAAGTGACGGCCGGACCCGGGGCCGCCTGGTCACAGGCCGGGGCGCGCCCCGGATCGGGAACCAGCGGCCGAGGTCCTGCTCGATCCGCAGATCATTGCCGAGCACCGCCTTGATCCGCAGCTCCAGCGCGTTAGAGAGCGTGGAAGACCTGGACACCGTGGCCGAGTGCATCCGTCTGCGGGAACTTCACTGGGCCGTCGCCATCCCCCACGCTGAGTACAAGCCCTGGCCCACCAATGAGTAACCAAGCCCAACAAGCGCGAGAGGCGCTGGGTATCCGACTTCGCGGGTTCCGAAAGGACGCGGGGTTCGCGGGCGGCCGGGCATTCGCCCTGGCTACTGGGTGGGCGGAGTCCAAGGTTTCCCGCATCGAGAACGGGAAGCAGAACGCGAGCGAGCGTGACATTCGCACTTGGTGCGCCAAGACCGACCGCGAAGACCAGGTGGACGACTTGATCGCCACAGTGCGACATATCGACGAGCTGTGGGTTGAGTGGCGTCGGCAGTTGGCTACCGGGGTAGAGAAGACGCAGAAGCGCACCTTGCAGTTCTACGCCAAGACCAAGGTTTTCCGTATCTGGCACCCCACGATCGTGTGGGGGACGCTGCAGACAGCTGAATACGCTGCCGAGACCTTCAAACAGGCCGTCAGCTTCCATGGAATTCCCGATGATGTAGAGGCCGCCACGGCCAAGCGGCTTGAACGACAGCAGTATTTGTACCAGGGTGATCGGATCTTCAACGTAGTGCTCGGCGAGCAAGCCCTTTACAGTAATTTTGGAGGACCCGAGTTATGAAGGGCAGCTCGACCGCCTTTTGGCCGTGATACGACTCCGCGGTTAAGTCTTGGCCTCGTACCTCGTTCCGCTAGCCTTATTATTTGGCCTGAAAAAAGGTGTCTGCGGCCGTGCCGATGGCCGTGTCACATGTGGTCACGGCGAAGGAGCGTACGTGCCTACGTAGCAGGTGCAAAGCTTGTTTGTATCTGTAGACACCTTCGGGTGACTGTTCAGTCGATCAGTCCAGGCGCGTCCCAGAGCGGGAACCAGCGCGTCTTGTCCTTCTCGATGCGCAGGTCGTTCTCCAGTAGGGCGGCCACCTGTAGCTCCAGTGCGTTATCGCGTTTGTGCTGGTCAGGGGGTGTACATAGCGGGTAGAAGGTGCCGCGCTTGTACAGATAGACCAGGCCGAGTCGCCGTCCGCGCTCGTCCTGGAAGCCGGCCATCGAGCACAGCAGCTGCGGCCCGAAGCCGTTGACCTCCATCGCGCTGTTCACCGCGTGCAGATCGTTGACCAGGGCGGACAGCTGGTCGGGGGAGCGGCGCGACACCAGCCACGAGTAGCCGTAGTCGTCCTGTCGCAGCTCGACCGGCGGTCCGGTGCGGTCGGTGTCCGCGTCGAGGAGCGCCTGGACCTCGCGGTTCGTCTCGGTGAACGCGCCTCCCTCGACCGTGGCGAAGCAGACGGCGCCGTTCCCGGTCGGAGTGAAGCCGGCGGCGGCCTCGAGCGTGACCGCCGCCGACGGCATGGCGAAGAGCTGGTCGAGGTCGGGCGCCACCGGCTTCGTACGGCCGAGCAGGATGTCCAGGAGTCCCATCGACGCTCAGGCCCCCATTCCCGGCTTCCCCGGCGCCGCCGCCTCGCCCAGCTCCGTGGAGATACGGGCGAGCTGCTCCAGCCGCTGTTCCAGGGACGGGTGGGTGGAGAAGATCCTGGAGATGCCCGGCTCGGCGCCGAACGCGGGCGTGAAGTAGAAGGCGTTGAACGCCTGTGCCGTCCGCAGGTCCTTCGTCGGGATCCGGGCGATGTCCCCGGTGACCTTGGTCAGCGCGGACGCCAGCGCCGAGGGGCGCCCCGTGAGGTGGGCGGCGGCGCGGTCGGCGGCCAGCTCCCGGTACCGGGACAGGGCCCGGATCAGCAGGAAGCTGATCGCGTAGACGAGCGCCGAGATCCCCATGACGGCGCCGAAGACGGCGACGGTGTTCTGGTCCTTGCGCCCCCGCCCGCCGAAGAGTTCCGAGTAGAACGCGAACCGGACGACCAGCCCGGCGATCACCCCGAGGAACGACGCCACCGTGATCACGGCGACGTCCTTGTGCGCCACGTGCGACAGCTCGTGCGCCAGTACGCCCTCCAGCTCGTCCCGCTCCAGCCGCCGCAGCAGCCCGGTGGTCACGCACAGCACGGCGTGGTCGGCGTTGCGTCCGGTCGCGAACGCGTTCGGCATGTCCACATCGGAGACGGCGACGAGCGGCTTGGGCATGTCGGCCACGGCACACAGCCGGTCGACCACGCCGTGCAGCTGCGGATACTCCTCCCGCTCCACGATCCGCCCGTGCATGGCGTACAGCGCGATCCGGTCCGAGAACCAGTACTGCGCGCCGAGCGCCGCCGCCGCGATCACGACGACCAGCACCCAGGACTTCAGCAACGCGATCAACGCGGCGACGAACGCCACGTACAGCAATCCGAGCAGAAACAGCGTGACCGTCATCCGCACGGTCAGCCGCCGATCACTCCGGAACCGGCTCCGCATCCTGCATCACCCCGCAGTACCCAGCAGTAAGCCACTCGTCCCACCCCCATTGTGCGCCCATCTCCCCCCCTGAACCGGTTCCGAACGGCCCCACGGCAGGCAAAGAACCTCGTACGGAGGTGGCGACACGACGGAGCCCCGTCACCACCCGGAGGTGGGGACGGGGCTCCGTGGGAGAGCTACCCGGCTGGTCGGCTCACACGTCGAAGTAGAGCTCGAACTCGTGCGGGTGCGGACGCAGCTGCAGCGGGGCGATCTCGTTCGCGCGCTTGAAGTCGATCCACGTCTCGATCAGGTCGGCGGTGAAGACGTCGCCCTGGAGGAGGAACTCGTGGTCGCGCTCGAGCGAGTCGAGGACGGCCGGGAGCGAGGTCGGGACCTGCGGGACGCCCGCGTGCTCCTCGGGAGCCAGCTCGTACAGGTCCTTGTCGATCGGCTCGGCCGGCTCGATCTTGTTCTTGATGCCGTCCAGGC
>CBFHCJ010000202.1:0-10016 GCA_965654005.1 uncultured Streptomyces sp.
TCTGCGGGTCGCCCTTGAGCACGCCGACGACGTTCACCGCGGCGATCGCCACACGGTCCTCACGGCCGGCCAGTGCCCGCGCCACGTCCTCCTCGCGCGCCTCCAGTGCCACCATCGCCCCGCCGCAGGCAAGCGCCCCCATCAGCCTGCCCCGCGCCGCCACCAAGGTGCACGCGTCCGGCAGCGAGAGCACCCCGGCCACATGGGCCGCGGCGAGTTCACCGATGGAGTGGCCCAGCAGAAAGTCCGGGCGCAGCCCCCAAGAGTGCAGCAACCGGTACAGCGCGACTTCGAAGGCGAAGAGTCCGGCCTGAGTGAACAGGGTGTGGTCCAGCCGATGGGCCTGCTCCGAATCCGGTGAGCAGAACACCACCTCGGTCAGCGGTTCGCCCAGCAGCTTGTCCAGATGGGTGCACACCTCGTCCCAGGCGCGCGCGAAGACCGGGAAGGACTCGTGCAGTTCCCGCCCCATCCCGGCGCGCTGCGAGCCCTGACCGGAGAACAGCACGGCCACTCGGCCCGGCGACGGCCTGGTGCTGCCCTGGACGATTGTTGCGGTGTCCTGGCCGGTGGCGAGGGCTTCCAGTTGCCGGGTGAGGTCCTTGGTGTCGGTGCCGAGGACGACCGCGCGGTGTTCCAGTGTGGCTCGGGTCGTCACGAGTGAGAGGCCGATGTCGGTGGGGGACAGGTCGGGGTGGGCGGTGGTGAAGTCCCGTAGTCGTGCGGCCTGTCCGCGTAGTCCTGCGGTGCCGCGCGCGGTGACCACCCAGGGCACTGCGGTGGGGGTGGCGGCGATCGGTGGGGCGGGGGTGTCCGTTCCCGTGTCGGGGTCGGTGTCCGTGGTGGGGGCCGGTGGGGCCTGTTCCAGGATGACGTGGGCGTTGGTGCCGCTGATGCCGAATCCGGAGACGCCGGCCCTGCGGGGCCGTCCGGTCCGGGGCCAGGGCAGTGTCTCGGTCAGCAGGGCGACGGATCCGGAGGACCAGTCGACGTGGGAGGTGGGTTCGTCCACGTGGAGGGTCTTGGGGAGGATTCCGTGCTGTATCGCCATGACCGTTTTGATGACGCCGGCGACACCGGCGGCTGCCTGGGCGTGGCCGATGTTCGATTTCAGGGAGCCCAGCCGTAGGGGCTGTCCCTCGGGGCGTCCTTGTCCGTAGACGGCGAGCAGGGCCTCGGCCTCGATGGGGTCTCCCAGCCGGGTGCCCGTGCCGTGTGCCTCCACCGCGTCCACCTCGGCGGCCGACAGCCCGGCGTGCTCCAGAGCCTGACGGAGCATCCGCTGTTGTGAGCGGCCGTTGGGTGCTGTCAGTCCGTTGCTCGCACCGTCCTGGTTGACGGCCGAACCCCGGATCACCGCCAGGACCAGGTGACCGTTGCGGCGGGCCGTGGACAGCCGTTCCACCAGCAGCATTCCGACACCCTCGGCCCAGCCTGTGCCGTTCGCGGCGGCGGCGAACGACCTGCACCGCCCGTCCGCCGACAGACCCCGCTGCCGTGAGAACTCCACGAAGTTGTCCAGGGCCGATATCACGGTCACGCCGCCCGCGACCGCCAGATCGCACTCGCCGCGGCGCAGGGACTCGCACGCCAGGTGCAGCGCCACGAGCGACGACGAGCACGCGGTGTCGACGGTGATGGCCGGGCCCTCCAGACCCAGGGTGTAGGCCACACGCCCGGAGGCGACGCTGCGCGCGTTGCCGTTGCTGATGTACCCCTCGTAGCCGGACGGGACGCCGCGCAGGCGGGTCAGGTAGTCGTCGCTGAGCAGACCCAGGAAGACACCGGTCGGGCTTCCCTTCAGTGACAGCGGATCCAGTCCGGCCCGCTCGAAGAGCTCCCACGACGTCTCCAGCGCCAGACGCTGCTGGGGATCCATGGCCAGGGCTTCGCGCGGCGAGATGCCGAAGAACGCGGCATCGAACTCGGTCGCGTCGCTCAGGAATCCGCCGTGCCGGGTATAGGTCTTGCCGGGTCGGCCGGGATCCGGGTCGTACAGGCGCTCGAGATCCCATCCTCTGTCGTCGGGAAACTCCGAGATGGCGTCCCGGCCCTCCAGGACCAGGCGCCACAGGTCCTCCGGCGAGCGCACACCCCCGGGGAGCCGACAGCTCATCGCGACCACCGCGATCGGCTCCCGAGCCGCCTCGATGAGCTGCTCGTTCTCCTGACGCAGACGCAGGTTCTCCCGGACCGACCGGCGCAGCGCCGCCACAACCTCTTCTTGGGACGTCATCGCCATCAGCCCTCGTTCGCTTCCGAGCCGCCGACCGCCAGGTCGATCAGACTCTGTATATCCATGGCGTCGACCGACTCCAGTAGTTCGTCGACATCGTTCTGCGGCTCCTGGGCGGGCTCGAGCCGCGACAGGACGTCCATCACTCCGGCGCGGCGCAGCCGGTCGATGGGGGTGGCGGCCAGAACCGCCCGTATCCGGGCCTCCTCGTCCTCGGCCTTCACGTCCTGGGCCCTCACGTCCTCGGCCTTCCCGTCCTCGTCGTCCGGCCCCGCCAGTTCGCCGAGCAGGTGCCGGGCGAGGTCGATCGGGGTCGGATGGTCGAAGACCGTCGTGGCGGGCAGACGCAGCCCCGTGGCGCCGTTCAGCCTGTTGCGCAGTTCGACGGCGAGGAGCGAGTCGAATCCGAGATCCTTGAACGCCCGCCCGGGTTCCACCGCCTGGGCCCCGGCGTGGCCCAGCACGGCCGCCGTGTGGGTGCGGACCAGTTCCCGCACCAGGTGATCCTGGTCCCTCTTGGAGAGCCCGGCGAGCCCGGCCTTGAACGCTTGCCCACCGGACATCTCGGTGGTCCCGCCGGACGGCCGTCGCACCGGGGCACGCACCAGGCCCCGGAGCAGCGGTGGAATGCCCTCCGACGCCGCATGGGCCCGCAGTTCCGCCAGGTCGAGGCGCAGGGGCAGGACCACCGCTCCGGCCGACGCGACCGCGACGTCGAACAGCGCCAGTGCCTCGGCGGAGGACATCGGCCCCAGGCCCATCCGCCGCACCCGTGCCAGGTTCACCCCGGTCACGTGCCGGGTCAATTCGCTGGTCTCTTCCCACAGGCCCCACACCAGCGAGACACCGGCGAGTCCGGCGGCCCGGCGTTGTCCGGCCAGCGCGTCCAGGAAGACGTTCGCCGCCCCATAGCCGGCCTGACCGGCGCTGCCGAACGTTCCGGCAGCCGAGGAGAAGAGCACGAACGCCGCCAGGTCCATGTCCCGGGTCAGCTCGTGCAGGTTCATCGCTGCGTCGATCTTCGGCCGGAGGACCCGGTCGAGGCGCTCCTCGGTCAGCGCCTCGATGATTCCGTCGTCGAGCGCTCCCGCCGCGTGGATGACCGCAGTCAGGGGGTGCTCGGCCGGAATGTCCCGGAGCAGCCGCGCGGTCGCCTCGCGGTCGGCGGCGTCACACGCCGCCACTTCCACCACGGCGCCGAGGCCGGTGAGCTCTTTCTGGAGTTCCACCGCCCCCGCGGCCGCCGGCCCCCGCCGACTGGTCAGCAGCAGCCGGCGCACCCCGTGCTCCGCCACCAGATGGCGTGCCACCAAACCGCCCAGGGTCCCCGTGCCACCGGTGATCAGCACGGTGCCCTCGGGATCCCCCATACCGCCGCCGCTCGCGGACTCGGCCTGCACGGCGGTCGTGCGTCCCAGCCGCGGAACCATGACCGTACCCGCCCGTACCGCCATCTCGGGCTCGTCCGTTGCCAGCGCACGCGGCAGCACGGCGGGCGCGTCAGCCTGGTCGTCCAGATCGACGAGTACGAAGCGGCCGGGATGGGCCGCCCGCGCGGCCCGCACCAGGCCCCATGGCGCGGCCTCGACGGGATCCGCCACCTCCTGCCCGCCGATGGCGACGGCTCCTCGCGACACCAGCACCAACCGGCATTCAGCCAGGGTGTCCTCAGCCAGCCACGCCGTGACCTGGGCCAGGGCACGGTGGACCGCCTTCCGGGCCGTCGCAGCCACCCCTGAGCCGCCGTCCGTGGTGTCCGGGAAACGCTGCCCGGAGCCGAGGCCGGCCAGGACCACGTCGGGAAGGGCGCTTCCCCGCTCGACGGCGCCCTTCAGGCTCTCCAGGTCCGGATAGGCGTCGACGGCCACCCCGCTGCTGGTGAGTCCCGTCTGCAGGCCCACCTCGTCAGCGCCGATGACGGCCCATCGGCGGCCCGACGCCTCCACGGGCGGCAGCGGCACCTGGCTCCAGTCCACCTGGAACACGGACGTGTCGCCGGCGGCAGCGGCACCCCGCACCTGCTGGGCCGAGACCGTACGGATGGTCAAGTCGTCCACCGCCGCGACGGGTCGGCCGGCGGTGTCGGCCACGGCCACGCTCAGCCTGTCGGGAGCGGGTGACGTCAGCCGTACGCGCAGCGCCGACGCTCCCGTCCCATGGGACCGCACGCCGTTCCACGAGAACGGCAACCGGGTCTGGCCCTCGGCCGGGGAATGCGCGTCATCCACCACCCCGGCATGCAGGGCGGCATCGAGCAGAGCCGGATGCAGCAGGAACCGGTCGGTGCCGGGCCGTTCCTCCTCCGGCAGACACACCTCGGCGAAGATCTCCTCGCCCCGTTGCCAGACCGCGCGCACGCCCCGGAACACCGGGCCGTAGTCATAACCGGCTGCCGCCAGCCGCTCGTAGAAGTCGTCGGTCCCGACCGGTTCCGCACCCGCCGGGGGCCACGCCGACCCGAACAGCGGCTCGGGACCGCTGGTCACGTCAGGGCTCAAGGTACCGACCGCGTGCCGGGTCCATATGCCGTCGCTGGTGCCTGCCTCCGCGCGTGCGTACACGGCCACCGAACGACGGCCTGACGCATCGGCGTCGTCGATCACCACTTGCAGCCGGACCGCGCCCTGTTCGGCGAGCGCCAGCGGAGCCTCGACCGTCAGCTCCTCCAGCACGTCGCAACCGGTCTCCTGGCCCGCCCGAAGCGCCAGCTCGACGAATCCGGTGCCCGGGAACAGCACGGTGCCGAATACGGCGTGGTCGGCCAGCCAAGGGTGTGTCTGCAACGACAGCCGCCCGGCCAGTACGGTTCCAGCGCCGTCGGCCAGGTCCACCGCGGCCCCCAGCAGTGGATGGCCCGCGGGCGTGAGCCCGGCCGAGGTGACATCCGCCGTCCGTTTCCCCGACAACTCCATCCAGTACCGCCGTCGCTGGAACGCATACGTCGGCAGCTCCACCGGCGCGGCCCCCCACCCGGCGAAAACCGCTTGCCAGTCCACTGCGGTGCCCCGCACGTACACCTCGGCCAGCGAGGTCAGGAAGCGGTCCAGGCCGCCGTCGCCACGGCGCAGCGAGCCGGCGACCACCACCTTCTCACCGGCCTCGCGCAGGTCGTGGAGTGTCTCCTGCAGACCGACCGTCAGCACCGGATGGGCGCTGGCCTCGACGAACAAGCCGAAACCCTGCTCGACCAGTCGACGGGTCGTCTCCTCGAAACGAACGGTGTGCCGCAGGTTCTCGTACCAGTAGTCGGCGTCCAGTCCCGCGGTGTCCATCCGCTCACCGGTGACTGTGGAGAAGAACGGGACGTTCGACGAGCGGGGCGTGATCCCGGACAGCAGACGCAGCAGCTCCGCGCGGATCTCCTCCACCTGGGGCGAGTGCGAGGCATAGTCCACCGGGACCCGCCGCGCTCGTACCCCCTCGGCCTCGCACTCCGCCAGCAGGGTCTCCAGAGCCTCCGGGTCACCGGAGACCACGACCGACTCCGGGCCGTTGACCGCGGCGACGGCCAGCCGCTCCCCCCACCCGTCCAGCCGTTCGCGTACACGTGCCTGCGACGACGCTACCGAGACCATCCCGCCCCGGCCGGCCAGGGCCGCAAGAGCCCGGCTGCGCAGCGCCACCACCTTCGCCGCGTCGGGCAGGGACAACGCGCCCGCCACATAAGCGGCGGCGATCTCCCCCTGGGAATGCCCCATCACCGCGTCCGGCTCGATCCCGCAGGAGCGCCAGAGCCCCGCCAGTGAGACCATCATCGCGAACAGCGCCGGTTGCACCACGTCCACCCGGTCCAGGAGCGGCTCGCACTCCGGCGCTCCACGCAGCACGTCCGTCAAGGACCACTCGATGAACGGGGCCAGCGCATCCGCGCACTGGCGCACCTGCTCCCGGAACACCGGCGACGACTCCAGCAGCGCACGGCCCATTCCGAGCCACTGCGAACCCTGCCCGGGAAACACCAGCACCGTGCCGCCCGGACGCGAATGGGCGACTCCCTGGACGATTGTTGCGGTGTCCTGGCCGGTGGCGAGGGCTTCCAGTTGCCGGGTGAGGTCCTTGGTGTCGGTGCCGAGGACGACCGCGCGGTGTTCCAGTGTGGCTCGGGTCGTCACGAGTGAGAGGCCGATGTCGGTGGGGGACAGGTCGGGGTGGGCGGTGGTGAAGTCCCGTAGTCGTGCGGCCTGTCCGCGTAGTCCTGCGGTGCCGCGCGCGGTGACCACCCAGGGCACTGCGGTGGGGGTGGCGGCGATCGGTGGGGCGGGGGTGTCCGTTCCCGTGTCGGGGTCGGTGTCCGTGGTGGGGGCCGGTGGGGCCTGTTCCAGGATGACGTGGGCGTTGGTGCCGCTGATGCCGAATCCGGAGACGCCGGCCCTGCGGGGCCGTCCGGTCCGGGGCCAGGGCAGTGTCTCGGTCAGCAGGGCGACGGATCCGGAGGACCAGTCGACGTGGGAGGTGGGTTCGTCCACGTGGAGGGTCTTGGGGAGGATTCCGTGCTGTATCGCCATGACCGTTTTGATGACGCCGGCGACACCGGCGGCTGCCTGGGCGTGGCCGATGTTCGATTTCAGGGAGCCCAGCCGTAGGGGCTGTCCCTCGGGGCGTCCTTGTCCGTAGACGGCGAGCAGGGCCTCGGCCTCGATGGGGTCTCCCAGCCGGGTGCCCGTGCCGTGTGCCTCCACCGCGTCCACCTCGGCGGCCGACAGCCCGGCGTGCTCCAGAGCCTGACGGAGCATCCGCTGTTGTGAGCGGCCGTTGGGTGCTGTCAGTCCGTTGCTCGCACCGTCCTGGTTGACGGCCGAACCCCGGATCACCGCCAGGACCCGGTGACCGTTGGTCAGTGCGTCCGACAAGCGTTCCAGGAGCAGCACACCGACGCCCTCGGCCGGCCCGAACCCGTCGGCCTGCGCCGAGAACGCCTTGCACCGCCCGTCGGGAGACAGGGCCCGCTGGCGACTGAACTCCACGAAGGCCCCAGGCGTGGACATCATCGTGACCCCACCCGCCAGCGCCATCGAGCACTCTTCCTGACGCAGCGCCTGGACGGCCAGGTGCACCGCGGTCAGCGACGACGAACACGCGGTGTCCACGGTGACCGCCGGTCCTTCGAGGCCCAGCGTGTAGGCGACCCTGCCCGACACGACGCTGGTCGTGTTCCCGGTCATCAGATGGCCCTCCAGCCCGTCCGGTACCGGGCTGAGCAAGGGGGCGTACTCCTGGGCGATGGCGCCGACGAACACGGCGGTCCGGCTTCCACGCAACGACCGCGGGTCCACACCCGCCCGCTCCAGGGCCTCCCATGAGGTCTCCAGCAGCAGGCGCTGCTGGGGATCCATCGCCAGCGCCTCACGAGGGGAGATGTCGAAGAAGTCCGCGTCGAACTCGTCGCCGTCGTGCAGGAAGCCGCCCTCACGGACATAGCTCGAGCCCTGCCGACCCGGATCGGGGTCGTACAACCCGTCGAGGTCCCAGCCGCGATGGGCGGGAAACGCGGACACGGCGTCGCCACCGTCTGCGACCAACTGCCACAGGTCCTCCGGCGACGTGATGCCTCCGGGCAACCGGCACGCCATACCCACAATGGCTATCGGCTCATGGGACTTCGCCTCCGCGCGTTGCAGCCGTCGCCGGGTCTCCCGCAAGTCCCCGGTGACGAGTTTCAGGTACTCGCGCAGTTTTTCCTCATTGCCGGACATGGGACGTAACCTCCAGGTGCCATTTCCCAGAACCCGTACGCCTGTGCTCAGGCGAGCCCGAGTTCCTTGTCGATCAGCTCGAACATCTCGTCGTCCGACGCGGAAGCGAGTTCGTCGCTGCCGGGACCGCTCCGCGGAACCGATCCCGGACCGTCAAGCCTGCGAAGGACCGCCAGCAGACGTGCCGAGATCACCGCGCGGGTGCCCTCGTCCGGCGGGTTGTCCGACAGGGCGCCTTCCAGCTTGCTGAGGTCCTCCAGAGCGGAACCGCACGTCGCGGTACCGGAGGACGACTCCGGATGGGGAAGCAACTCGGTCAGGAGATGCAGGGTGAGCGCGAGGGGCGTGGGATGCTGGAAGACCATGGTGGTCGGCAGGCGCAGCCCGGTGTCGCCCGTCAAACGGTTGCGCAGCTCCACCGCGGTGAGGGAATCGAATCCCAGATCCTTGAACGGCCGGTCGGGCTCGATGACGTCGGACGACGAGTGGCCGAGTACGGCGGCAGCGCGGGAACGGACCAGGTCGAGCAGCGCCGTCTCGCGCTCGGCGCCGGACAGGCCGGACAGCCGCCCCACCAGCGAGGACGTTTGAGGCCGGGCGGCGTCGGCGACCGCGGTGCGCCGTACCGGCGTACGCACCAGCCCGCTCACCATCGGTGACAGCGTCCCGGACTCCGCCTGGGCGCGCAGCGCCGCGGCATCCAGCCTGACCGGTACCAGGAGGGCGTCGTCCCTGCCCCGGGCCGCGTCGAACAACGCCAGTCCCTGCCCGGACGTCAAGGCCCTCACCCCTGAGCGCGCAAGCCGTGCCACGTCGACGTCGTCAAGACCGCCGGTCATCCCGCTGAGGCCCTCCCACAGCCCCCACGCCAACGACAGGCCCGGCAGGCCCCGGTCCCGGCGGCGCTGTGCCAGGGCGTCGAGGAACGTGTTCGCGGCGGCGTAGCCGGCCTGGCCGGAGTTGCCGAGGATACCCGCCACGGAGGAGAAGACGATGAAGTCGGACAACTCAAGCCCGGCCGTCAACTCGTCAAGGTGCACGGCGGCGTCGACCTTCGGGCGCAGCACCGCGTCCAAGCGCTCCGGCGTCAACGAGGCCACCAGGCCGTCTTCCAGCACACCGGCGGCATGCACCACCCCGGTCAGCGGACGCTCCGCCGGGACCGCGGCCAGCACCCGCGCGAGTGCGTCCCGGTCCGCGACATCGCAGGAGACGATGGTGACCGACGCGCCCAGCTCCGCCAGATCGCGCTCCAACTCCGCCGCGCCCGCGGCCTGGCGCCCCGCACGACTGGTCACCAGCAGGTGCCGCACGCCCTGCTCCTCGACCAGGTGGCGTGCCATCAGCCGGCCCAGCAGACCCGTGCCACCGGTCACCAGCACCGTTCCCTCGGCGGCCGGGCGCCGAGGCACCCGGAACACCACCTTCCCCACATGCCGGGCCTGGCTGACGAACCGGAACGCCTCCGGGGCCCGACGCACATCCCATGAGGTCACGGGGATCGGCTGCAGAGCGCCTTCCTCGAACAGGGCGAGGAGTTCGGACAGCATGCGCTGGACGTGGTCGGGATCGGTCTCGATCAGGTCGAACCAGTGGTAGGCCACGCCCGGATGACGGGCGGCGACCGCCTCGGGGTCGCGGATGTCGGTCTTGCCCATCTCGACGAAGCGGCCGCCACGCGGAAGCAGCCGCAGCGAGGCGTCCACGAACTCCTGTGACAGCGAGTCCAGGACCACGTCCACGCCCCTGCCGCCGGTGGCGGACAGGAACCGCTGCTCGAACTCCAGCGATCGCGACGAGGAGATATGGGCGTCGTCCATACCCGCCGACCGCAGCACGTCCCACTTGGCGGGGCTTGCCGTCGCGAACACCTCGGCTCCCAGGTGCCGGGCCAACTGCACCGCGGCCATCCCGACCCCGCCGGCCGCCGCGTGTATCAGGACCGACTCGCCGGACCGCAGACCGGCCAGCTCGCACAGGCCGTAGTAGGCGGTCAGGAAAACCACCGGTGTGGCGGCGGCCCGCTCGAACGACCATCCCTCCGGTATCCGCGCGACCAACCGCTCGTCGGTGACGGCGAGTTGACC
>CBFHCJ010000203.1:0-9999 GCA_965654005.1 uncultured Streptomyces sp.
CGGGGCCTTGAGGGGCCACCACCCGAGCCTGGAGTGACCGCGCCGGCGGGCGGCGTTTGACCCCCCCCTCCCCCGGCTGACAACGGCCCGCGGCACGGCCGACGCAGCGACCGGGACGGCCATGCCCTCGTCCTGCTGGCCCTGAAGACGGCGGTGACGCAGTGGACGTACGGCGCCCGGGACGCGCGAGAAACCGCTGCGGCCGCGGGTCCTCAGGCGGCCCGGTAGCTGAAGAAGCCCTGTCCCGACTTACGGCCCAGCAGACCCGACTCGACCATGCGGCGCAGCAACGGAGGCGGGGCGTACAGCGGTTCCCGGTACTCCTCGTACAGTGCCTCGCCTATCGCCGCCACCGTGTCCAGTCCGATGAGGTCGGCGAGGCGCAGCGGGCCCATCGGGTGGGCGCAGCCGGCCGTCATCCCCGTGTCGATGTCCTCCGCCGTCGCCGTGCCGGTGCCGACCATCCGTACCGCGGCCAACAGATAGGGGATCAGGAGGGAGTTGACCACGAAGCCCGCGCGGTCCTGCGCAAGGATCGTCTTCTTGCCCAGGACGTCGTCCGCGAAGTCACGTACCCGCTGTTCCGTGGCCTTCGACGTGTGCAGCGAGGGGATGACCTCGACCAGGGGCATGACGGGAACGGGGTTGAAGAAGTGCAGGCCGATCACAGCCTCCGGTCGCCGGGTCACGGCCGCGAGGCGGGCGATGGGGATCGAGGAGGTGTTGGTGGCCAGTACGGACGCCGGGTCGGTGACCACCTCGTCCAGCTGCCGGAACAGTGCCGTCTTCGCCTGCTCGTCCTCGACTGCGGCCTCGATCACCAGGTCCGCACCGGACAGGTCGGAGAGATCGGCGGTGACCGAGACCCCGGCCAGGGCATGTGCGCGGTCCTCCGGGCTGATGGTGCCGCGCTGTTCGGCCTTGAGCAGGGAGTCCGCCACGCCCGCCAGTCCGGCACGGGCCCTGTCCTCGGTCACGTCGCACAACGTGACGTGCAGCCCGGCACGGGCGCAGACCTCGGTGATGCCCCGGCCCATCTGCCCGGCGCCGACGACGCCCACGTGCTTGATCGATGTCATGTGTTCTTCCGCCTGTCCCTTCGTCCGGCGGCGGTCGAACGACGCCGCCACGATCTGTGGTTCTGTGTCGAGCGTAGGCTGGACATACCCCCTCTGACCTGCTCCGACAGTGCGTTTTCCGCGCACAAACATGCGTCGGTTCGTCGTTGACCGGGGTATGCGCGGAGACACGCTGATCAAGGCCGAAGCGAGCCGGGCGGCCGGAGAGGCGAGTACGAGGAGGCGGTCGAGGGCACCGAGGACGGCACGCCCGGAGACGGACGTGACGGTGGTGCCGGGGAGCGGGCCGAGGCGCGCCGAAGAGACCGCGGATCGCGGACTTCGCCCACGTCCTCGACATGGACGCCCCTGAGTGCTCGACCACACGCTGACAGAACGTGAGGCCTTGGCCGGACGCCGGCCGGGGCACCGCGGCTTCAGCCGACGGCGACCGTGGCGGCGGCCGCCTCCCGCAGTCGGCGGATCACGCCGCGAACCGCGGGCGAGGTCTCACCCCTGCGGTAGGCGCCGACCAGCCGGGTGGTCAGCGATACGTCCGCCAGCGGACGGTAGGCCACCCCAGGGATCTGCACGCGGCGCAGCGAATCGGGGACCAGAGCCACCGCGAGACCACCGCCCACCAGCGTCAGAGCCGCGATGAAATCCCGCACCGGGGGAGCGCACCGCGGGCTGAACCCCCCCTGCTCAGCCACCTCGAGTATCTGGTCGCGGCAGCCGTACTCCTCGTCGAAGTGCGGGGCCACGAACCACTCGTCGCGCAGTTTCTGCGCCGGTACCGTCTCGTACGCCGCCAGTGGCGCCCCGGCCGGCAACGCCAGGACGACCTCTTCGGTGAGCAGGCAGGTCGCCGTGACCTCGGGCGGGTACTCCGGCCTCCAGCGCAGGAAGCCGACGTCGATGTCCCCGCAGGCCAGCGCTTCCAGTTGGGCCGGTGTCTCCAGCTCGCGCACCTGCACCGTCAGCTCGGTGCCGGAGGCCGTGCAGCGGGTGAGGATGTCCGTCAGCACTCCGGAGAACGCGGCCGAGGCGACGTACGCGATCTGGGCATGCCCGAGCTCCCCGCGGCCGGCGCGCCGGCCCACCGCCTCGGCCCGGGCGGCTTGCGCGAGGGTGAGCCGTGCCTCCTCGAGAAACAGCCGCCCGGCACTGGTCAGGGCCGGGCGGGTGCGTCGTCCGCGGTCGATCAGCCGCACGCCAAGGTGCGACTCCAAAGCCCTGACCTGGGCGCTGAGCGCCGACGGAGCAAGATGCAGACGGTCCGCCGCCTTCGCGAAGTGCAGTTCCTCCGCGACGGTGACGAACGATTCCAGCCAGCGCAGTTCCACCGGCTCCTCCGTCCTGCTGGGGTGTGCTAACGATAGCACCGACCGTGGAGTACGGCCTATGAGAAAGAACACCCCGCGGCGACGTCAGGGCAGAACAGGATCGCCGCGGGGTGAGTTCCGGTCGTCAAGGCACTGGCAGTGGATTCCGGGACGGGCGCCCGGAATCCGCTCCTATCGGCCCCGGCTCAGGGGATGACCACGTAGTTGCTGAATCCGCCGTCGCTGTCCGTGGCGCGTCCCGAGATCGCCTCGTTGACCTCGGACAGCGGGAAGGGCTTGGTGACCAGGTAGGACAGGTCCAGGGCACCGGTCTTCACCATGTCGGCGATCTCCTGGCCCTGCGCGGTGGTGAACCAGTTGGAGCCGATCAGCTGGACCTGCTCGTCCATGAGCCACTTCACGTCCACGGGCAGCGCGTCGCCGACACCGCCCACGTTGACCACCTTGCCGCCGCGGCGGACGCCCTGCATGGAGTCCAGCATCGTCTCCACCGGTGCCTTGGCACCCAGGGCGCTGATCACGAAGTCCGCCCCCTCCCCGCCGGTGCGGGACTTCGCCCACTCGCCCGAGGAGCCCTCGCCCAGCCGCATGACCTCGATTCGGTCCGGGGCCAGAGCCTGGACGCGCTTGAGAAGGTCCTCGTTGCGGCCGGTGCCAAGGACCTTGGACGCACCCGAGGCCAGCGCGAGCAGTGTGGAGGCGACACCGAGGGTGCCGGTGATCCCGTCGATGAGCGCGGTCTGGCCGGGGCCGGCCGCGGCGTGCTTGAGGGCCCCGTAGGACGTGCCGATGTAGCCGAGCTTTCCGGCCTGCTCGAACGTCATGTTGTCCGGGATGTTGACGATCGCGTGCTGCGGTGCGGTCATGTACTCCGCGAAGCCGCCGTAGGGGTAGAGGTCGAAGATGCGCTGGCCGTCACGAGACGTGCTGAAGTAGCCGTTCAGGGTGAAGTAGCGGCATCGGGCGAACTCGCCGCCGCGGCACACCTGACAGCTGCCGCACGACCGCAGAGGGCTCACATAGACCCTGTCGCCGGGCTTGGTGTTGAGCACTGCCTCGCCGACCGCCTCGACCACGCCCGCGGGGTCCAGGCCGAAGATCGCGGGCAACTTGGGCAGCGGCTGGTGCGGGTACCAGGTGGGCCAGTTGTTGATCACGTTGGCCATGTTCGGCACGATCCCGCATGCCTTGACCCGCACCAGCACGTCGGTGGGCCGCGGCGTGGGCACGTCGATCGTGTCCACCGTCATCGGCTCACCGAGCGTGTGCAGCCGTGCGGCGAGCATTTTCGCCATTGAAATACTCCTTGCAACTGCTCCGTCCCGCATTGACAGCGGGACGGAGACTCCTCAGGCGACCGAGGCGGCCAACCGGTGGCTCGGCGGTCGAGTGTGACGAATTGGTTCTTACAAGTCGGGAGCCTTGAGCCTCGGTCTTGCAACCTCTTTGGCTTATGGCTTGTTGGCTTTACGACTTGGAAAAGGGATTCGCGTAGTTGTCTTCGAGATCGATGTCCAGCAGGCCCATGATCCGGACGCCGGAGTTGTACCACGCGATGGACAACGCGAGTTCGACCATCTGCTTCTGCGGCAGGCGGTCGGCGGCGGCACGCCACGTCTCCTCGGAGACGTCGACCTTGAGCGTGGACTCCTTGGCCAGGCTCATCACAGCCTTTTCCGTCTCGTCGAAGAGGTTGGACGACTCGAAATCGCCGACGGCCGCGATCTGCTCCTCGGTGAGACCGGCCTTGAGTCCGTGCGAGTGGTGGTGCGACACCTCGTACGCCGACCGAGTCACATGACCCACAGTCAGGATCGCCAGTTCGCGAAGTGCGGGGCTGAGCTCACTTGCCCGCAGCGAGTTGGCGTAGGTCAGGAAGCCGTCCAGCTGGGTCGGCGCGTTGCAGAGGGCGAGGAAGATGTTCGCCGTCGGTACCTTGCGTTCGGCCTCGAGGCGGTCGTACAGCGGCTTGTCCGCCTCGTCCGCGTCCTCGCGGCGCAGGTAGGGAACGCGTGCCATGGTGTCTCCTTGGGGGACGGAAAGAGTGAAGGGGTCAGTGGACGTTCTGCTCGAGCAGGAACTGCTCGAGCGTGGCCGGCTTCGGGAGCTCGGCCGGCGGGGTCTGCGGCGTCCCGACGAAGGGCGTCGCCTCGAAGTACCACTTCTCCATGGCCGGGAGTCCCCAGCGGACGTTCGTGTTCAGCGATCCCGCGTCCCAGCGGACGGGCTCGATCTCGGTGTCGATCGTCTGGTAGTGGCTGTTGAAGAGCTCCACCCGGTGGCCGTCGGGGTCGCGGAGGTAGGTGTAGAGCATGCCGCCCGGACCGTGACGTCCCGGGCCCCGCTCCACGCCCTCGCCGTAGCCGAGGATGCCCGCCCAGTCACAGCCGGTGAAGATGTCGCGGCTCTCGGAGACGGTGTAGGCGAAGTGGTGCAGGGCGGGACCGGTGTTCTCCACGATCGCCAGGTCCAGGCAGGTGCCCTTGCGGTACATGAAGGCACCGAGAAGCTTGTCGCCGTGCTCCAGGTACTCCGAGTTGCGGAAGCCGAGCTCGCTGTAGAACGCGCAGAGCTCGTAGGTGTTCGGCGCGAAGATCTGGAAGTGGTCCAGCCGCTGCGCGTGGGCACCCTTGTACTGCTCGAAGTCGATGTGCAGCCTCGGCCGCGTCTCCATGTGCGCGCAGAGTTCGAGCGGCGTGCCGATGGGGTCGGTGACGTGCAGGGTGCGGCCCTGGTACGGCATGTCGACCCATTCCGCGGGCAGCCCTCGGTTGCGGAACCAGTCGTAGGCGATGTCGAGGTCCTCGTCGAAGAAGACGCGGAAACCGATCCTCTTGGAAGCACCCCCGCCCTCTTCGTCAAGCTCCAGCACCAGGCTGTGGTGGCAGGCCTCCGCCAGACCGCGGAGGTAGCAGGTGCGCTCGTCCTCATCGCTGACGACGAGGCCCAGGGCCTTCGTGTAGAAGTTCCGGCTCTCGGCCAGGTCGGCCACGGTGAGACGCACATGGCTGGTTCGGGTGATGTTGAAACTCGGGCGCAGATTGACGGGTGGCAGCATGCTGGTCTCCGTGCTCCGATCGGCTCTGGATTTCGATGACTTTAATACTTCGGGGCCGCGTTACGAATTGGTCGTGGAGGGCCCGGCCTCGGCGAATGTGAAAGCGGACCATCCGCTGAATTCAGCGGATGCGCCGAGAGCCTCCTCGATCCGCAGAACCTCGTTCCACTTGGCCATGCGCTCGGAACGGGTGAACGATCCCACCTTCAGCTGGCCCGCGTCCCAGCCGACGCTCAGATGGGCGATGGTGACGTCCTCGGTCTCCCCGGACCGGGCCGAGACGATCGTGCCGAAGCCGGCGTCCTTTCCGGCGCGCAGGGCCTGGAGGGTCTCTGTGACCGTACCAGCCTGGTTCGGCTTGATGAGGACGGCGTTCACCGCTCCGCTGGTTGCCGCCGCTTCCACCCGCTTGGCGTTCGTGACCAGGTAGTCATCGCCGATCACCTGGCAGCGGCGGCCGTAGCGCCGAGTGAACTCCACCATGCCTTCGTGATCGTCCTCGCCAACCGGGTCCTCGATGGACAGGATCGGATACTGCTCGATCCAACTGCCCAGCATGTCGATCAGCGCCTCGGTGTCCAGCGTGCGATCGTCCAGGGCCAGCGTGTAGCCCGCGGAGGCGCTGCCGAACTGCGAGGCCGCGACGTCCAGCGAGATGCCGACCTGGGTCGAGAGAGCGAAACCGGCGGTCTCGATGGCCTGGGTCAGGGTCTCCAGCGCTTCCTCGTTGGAGTCGAACGCCGGCCAGAAGCCGCCCTCGTCGGCCACGCCCTGGGCCTTCCCCGCCTTCCGCATCAGGCTCCCGGCGGCCCGGTAGATCTCCGCGGTCCAGTCCAGAGCCTCGGAGAAGCTCTTCGCGGCGGGGCACATCACCATGAAGTCCTGGACGTCGACGCGTCGGTCCGCATGGGCACCGCCGCCGAAGATCTGGATCTCCGGCAGGGGGATGCGGACCGGTCGTCCGCCCGCCAGATGCTGCCACAGGGGTACGCCCGCCGACGCGGCGGCCGCGTGCAGGACCGCCATGGACGTGGCCACGATCGCGTTGCCGCCGAGACGGCTGCGGTCGGGGGTGCCGTCGAGGTCCACCAGAAGCCGGTCGACGGCTTCCTGATCGCTCGCGTCGTGATCCAGGAGGGCGGGTGCGATCTCGTGGTTGACCGAGCCCACCGCGCGACGGACGTCGAGCCCGCCGAAGCGGCTGCCGCCGTCGCGCAGGTCGAGCGCTTCCCCCTCTCCCGTCGAGGCCCCGGCCGGGGCGATGGCCCGCCCGACCGCGCCGTCCGCGAGACGGGCCTCGACCTCGACGGTCGGCCGACCACGTGAGTCCCACACCCTGCGGCCGTAGAGCTTGGCGATCCGCGCGTCTGTCATTGCGGTGCAACCTTTCGGAGTTCGGACGATCGGGTGGCAGCCCGTGCCTGCCATCGCGGGGCGGACGTCCCCGCCGCCGGAGGCGTACGGGGAGTCCTCTCGCACAAGCGGGCGCGGGCGGCCCCGCTGGGGGCGGCACCCGGATCGAGGCGGCGGCGCTCGGCGCGAGCGAAGCCTCGTACGGCTGGCTTCGTCGTCGCGGCGGGGCCGGCAAGGGAATACGGGTACGAAGGGCGAGCGAGAAGGTCGCTCACCCGCCGCGGCTCAGTGCTAACGATAGCGCAATGGTGCGAAGTGCTGGCAGTCGTGTCAAGAGGCAGGTAGCAGTTCGGTGCCGAGGGTCTTGCCGTTCGTCGTCCGCCATGGGCTTACCCGGAAGCTAATGCTATCGTTCGCATTAGCCCGGCGTGTTCCGGCAAGACTCCGGCGGACCTGCGACTTCCTGGGAAGGACGGACAGCACAGGTGGGCGCGGGTCCGCCGGGCCGGGTCGCATCCGAACGGAAAGCGAGACCGCTATGACACCCGAGCCCTCTGCGGCGCCGATGACCCTCACCACTGTTGTGGCCAGCACCCGTACCGGACGTGTGGGCAGAACCATCGCGGACTGGTTCACCGCCCGGGCCGCGGAGTACGACCAGTTCGAGTCGCACACCGTCGACCTGCAGGAACTCGCGCTCCCCTTCCTCGACGAGCCGCATCCGCCCGCCCTGCGGCAGTACACGAAGAGCCACACCCGCGAATGGAGCCGGATCGTCGACGCGTCCGACGCCTTCGTCTTCGTCACCCCGGAGTACAACGGCGGCTTCCCGGCCCCATTGAAGAACGCGTGGGACTACCTCGTGGTCGAGTGGCAGCACAAACCGGCCGCGTTCGTCAGCTACGGAGGCGTGTCGGCGGGCACCCGGGCGGTGCAGATGGCCAAGCAGGTCGTGGCGAACCTCAGGATGCTGCCGATCGCCCCGACGGTGAGCATCCCGTTCGTCGGCGAACTCGTCGAGGACGGCGCTTTCCGGCCCGGCAAGATACATGAAGCCGCGGCCGAGCAGATGCTCGACGAACTCGCGCGTACGGCTCGCGTCATGCGTCGGCTGCGCAGCGAAACGGACTGATCTGGCGCTTCGAACACCAAGGCGCCCGGGGCATCGCTCCGGGCGCCTTGGTGTGCGCGGGGTGAGGACGACACGGCTCACCCGGAGTGGGCCCCGCCCCCGGGGGGCGCCGCGCTGCCGCGCAGTACCAGCGATCCGGGGGAGACCGACGTGTACGGGCCGTCGTTGCTCGGCTTGGTCTTGAGCCGGCGCATCAGCCACAGCGCGCAGCCGGTGGCCATCTCCTGGATCGGCAGACCGATCGTGGTGAGTCCGGGGCCCCACCAGGAGAACCCGGGCTCATCCCCGAACCCGACCACGGACAGTTCCTCGGGCACCTTCACGCCCTGCTCGGACAACTCCTCCAGGACGCCCAGGGTGAGCTGGACCGACCCCAGCACGAGCGCGGTGGGCGCATCAGGTCCCCGCAGCAGCCGGCGCACCGCCTGGCGGCCGTGGTCCACGGACGACGGTGGTCCCAGCTCCGTGATCCCGGCGTCGTCGGGCAGGCCGCCTTCGCGCAGGGCGCTGCGGAAGCCGCGCAGACGTTCCGCGCCCGTGGGCAGCTCCTCGGGACCGCCCAGGTATGCGATGCGGGTGTGGCCCTGGTCCACGAGGTGGGCCGTGGCTTGACGCAGGGCCTCGTGGTCGTCCACGCCGAACCACTGCGAACCGAGCGACGGGTGTCTGCGCAGCAGTTGCAGGTGCGGCACGGCGCGCAGGAGCTTGACGGACTCGCTGTGCGGGCGCGCGGTGGGCACGATGATGACGCCCGCCACGCGGTTCGCGGACAGCTCCCGCAGGTGGCGCAGCTCCACCATCCGGTCGTCGTCGGTCTCCGAGAGCATCAGCTGGAGGCCCTCGGCCTCCATGTTCTTCGACAGTTCGTGCGCGATGGTCGAGTAGAAACTGTTGCGGATGTCCGGGATCACCAGCGCGACCACGTTGCTGGAGGCGCCCCGCATCATCCGCGCTGCGCGGTTGGCGACGTACCCCATCTCGGACGCGGCCTGTCGGACCCGGAACTTGGTCTCGTCGCTGATGCGGGGGTCGTCGGCGAGCGCCCGGCCGACCGTCGAGACGGAGATCCCGAGGCGTTCGGCGATGTCCCTGGTGGTGATCACGTAGTGGGCCCCCTCGAGCTGACTGATCCCGTGCCGTCACTTTCCGTGTGCCAACGATAGCACTTTTGTTGCGCTCTGTGGCTGGAGAGGTGGGGTGCCGGGCTGATCGTTCGTTACTTGTGCTAACGTTAGCATTGCTGAATGGGCCATTGCAGCCGCCCGCGGCTGCCTAGGTGCGGAGGTTTCCGTGCGGATCGTCAGGTATGCCGTCGGCGGCGTGCGTCACTACGGAGAGCTGAAGGCGGGTGACGCCGGGATCGCCAGATTCGAAGGCGACCCCTTCACTGGGCTCACCCCTACGGGTCATGTCGACGAAGTCGGCGACGTGGTAGTTCTCCCGCCGCTCGAGCGGCCCCGGATCTTCGGATTCGCTTACAACTATGCCTCGCACATCGACGAGACCGACCGCGAGGTTCCGGAAGTCCCTGTGTGCTTCATGAAGCCGAGCACGGCGGCGATAGGGCCGGGTGACGCCATTGTCTATCCGGCGGATGGTGAACTGATCCATTTCGAGGGCGAGTTGGTCGTCGTCATCGGAAAGGAAGCCCGCCATGTGAAGCCTTCCGAAGCCCATGAGTACATCCTCGGCTATACGTGCGGCAATGACATCAGCGACCGCATCGTCCAGCGTAAGGAAAGCGCATTCGGAACGCTGCTGATCGGAAAGGGGCAGGACACCTTCGCTCCCCTCGGGCCGGTCATCGCGACGGAACTCGACCCGTCCGCGCTGTCGCTGACGACCCGTGTGAACGGCGCCGTCATGCAGTCGGCGAGCACGGCCGACCTGCTGCTGGCCGTTCCGGACATCGTCAGCTACCTCAGCCGCTACCTGACGCTGCTGCCCGGAGACGCGATCATGACGGGTACGCCTTCCGGCGTCGGACCGATCCGTCCCGGAGACGAGATCGAGGTCGAGATCGAGGGCATCGGCGTCCTGCGTAACCCGGTC
>CBFHCJ010000204.1:0-9914 GCA_965654005.1 uncultured Streptomyces sp.
CGCCCCGCCACGAGCGGGGTTCCGCGGCCACCCACCCAGACCCGGTCCAGGAGTCGACCGGCATCCGCGAGCGCTACGGTGAGTTCCTCGCCCGATACGGGCGCCGCCTGCATCCCAAGCCGGACCGGCGCGGCTCCTGAGCCGACCAACAGGGCGAATTCCCTCGTGGAAAGCACGTTGGTCCACCTGTCCGTGATCACCTACCGGGCAACCGCGACCCCAAGCCGCTGCGCTCACTCCTGGTCGGGTCCGCCGTGGCTGTCCCCGCATTCAGGGCGGACCCTGGGCACCCCGGCCAGCACGCCAAAAGCCACCCACCCCGGATCCGGCCGCCTCGAGGCCGGACCTTCACCCCCGCACCCCGCCATCAGTCGGCAAAAAGCAGCATAAAAAGCACATGCCCAGACGCGGCGGCACCGAGAAGAAGACTTGAAGATCAAGCTCAGGGCGCCCCGGACAAGACGAGACTCCCGAAGCCGCCAAGGGTTCGGGAGTCGTCCTGATGTACCGGGAGGCCCACTCAGGAGCCTTTCACCCCAGCCGAGACGGGGTGCATCGCCTGGACGTCGGGAGCCACCACGCCTTGCGTGAACGCCGACCGGATCCCGTCTCCTCCACGGCCCTCGAGGCCCAACGACGCCGTGGTTCGTCCATCCGCAACGAAATCGCGGCCGCACAGAACGCCGCTCAGGTCGATCAGCGAGTCGACCAAGGGCAACGAGAGGCCGATCTCGCGGGCGAGAGAGCTCCATGCGACCAGACCGAAGGGGATGTCCTCGGTGAAGTACCGGTGTCTGATGGAGTCCGGCTCGGGAAAGCTCTGACGGCCGTACCCTTGAACGATTCGCTCGAGGAAACTTCCCTCCGTGACTCGGTAGGAGTCGCGCAGAAAGTCCCAGAAGCTGGGCACTCTGATGCCGAGCGCATCGGCGAGCGAAAGTCGTTCCAGGTCAACAGCGTTGACGACTTCGGCGATCCGCGGAGTAACGAGACTGTGCAGTGGTCGACGGTCTGCGTCCTCAACCGTCTTGAAGTTCAGAACGGCCGGCGGTACGTGATAGATGGCGCTGATTCTGCTGAGGCCGACAGTGAGGGTGTCCTCAACGGGGGCGTAACGCTCTCCGAAGTAGCGGCTCAGGACGGCGATCGCACGCGGCGTGGCAGAGGCCGGCACTGCGGCGATAGGGATCGAGTGTTTGATGGCACCGATGTACACCTTGCCCGGACCCCTCAGCCGGCAGGTGTAGAGACTCGTGGATGTCTCGGCGATTGTGCACGGAGGACGGTTGGCCTTGGCGAACATGTGGGCCAGTTCCAGCGCGCTACCGAGAACGCCTGGTTGAAACACGACGACTTGCGACGGCTCAAGCACTTTCGCGAGCTCGCCCGAGAGGTAGGAGTGAGCGAAGGCGGGCGTGACGACGACTACGAGTTCGGCGCCGGTGACAGCCTCCTGAAGGTCAGTGGTGAGGACCGCCGGCATAGCGTGACCCTGAACGTCACCGACCACTTCGATGCCGTTCTGCTCCTTGATCGGTTCCAGGTCCGCGCCCCATCGGTCGTAGATGCGGACGTCATGGCCGGCGATCGTCATGTGCCCGGCGATCGCGACGCCGACATTTCCTGCGCCGATGACAGCGATACTTCCCATTTGTTCCAACCTTCTTGTCGATGATCAGGTCCAGCCATGTGGGTGGCGGCCGGGTGCGGCCGCTCACAAGCCGGTCCGCAGGCGTGGGTGTGGTCCTCCCGGAGCAAGAGGTGGTGAGATGTCGATCCACTCTTGCTCTCTTGCTCTCTCAGCACTCGATCACGTTCACGGCGAGGCCGCCGCGAGAGGTCCGGTCCAGCAGCCCGACGGCGGCCGGACCTTCGGCGAAGGTTCCGGCAGCCCGCATCGGGCCGACCGTGTGTGAGCTGGACGGCCCGATCCCGATGGAGAACAGGTCGAAGACGCTGACTGTCATGGCCCACTACCCGCCGGACTCAGGACACGGCGTGCAGTGCCGAGCCGTGGTGAGCCGATGGCCAGGTCCGTGAGACCGACGGTCCCGGAGCCGCCGTCGGGCCGAATCCTCAGGTCGTCGGGGGTGGGCATGGCGGGGTCCTCTCGGGAGGGCGTTCGTGGTGGCGGGAGCGCGCCGGTGACCGGTGGCGCGGCTGTGGGCCGGGCAGTCGGCGCGCTCCCTTTCGGTCACACCGCGCCGTCGATGAAGGCTGCCCGGATTCCGTCGACGTCGCTGCCCAGCAGCCCCAGGGACTCCGCTGTCCTGCCGTCGGCGACGAAGTCCCGTCCGCACAGGGTTCCGCTCAGGGCGATGAACGAGTCGGTCAGGGGCAGGGAGAGACCGATCTGCTGGGCCAGGGAACTCCAGATGACCAGTCCGAAGGGGATGTCTTCGGTGAAGTATCGATGGTTGACCGAATCCGGCTCGGGAAATGCCTGGCGGCCGTAGCTCTGCACGATCCGCTCGACGAAGCTTCCCTCGGACACGCCGTACGCCTCGTGGAGAAAGTCCCAGAAGCTGGTCGCCTTCACTCCGAGGGCGTCCGCCAGGCTGAGGCGCTCGCGGTCGAGGGCGTCGATGACCTCGGCGATGCGCGGGGTCACCAGAGTGTGCTGCGGGCGGCCGTCGGAGTCTTCGACCGTCTTGAAGTTCAGGACCGCCGGCGGAACGTGGTAGATGGCGTTGGCGTTGTTGAGCCCGACGGTCAGTGCGTCACCGCCGGAGACGTACCGCTCCCCGAAGAAGGTCCGCAGAATGGTCAGGGCCCGGTCGGTCTGCGCACCGGGAATGGCGCCCAGGGGGACTGACTGCTTGATCGCTCCGATGTAGACGTGGGCGGGCCCGCGCAGTCGGCAGGTGTAGAGGCTGGTCGGGGTTTCCGCGATGAGGCAGGGCGTCCGGCCGGCGAGAGCGAACATGCGGGCGAGTTCGACGCCGCTGCCGAGCACTCCGGGCTGGAACAGGACGAGCTGGGTGGGTTCCAGTACGTCCGCGAGCTCCTTCGAGATGTAAGCGTGTGCGAAGGCCGGCACAGCGACGATGACGACCTCCGCGCCGTCGACGGCCACCTTCAGGTCGGTGGTCAGCACGGCAGGCTTGCCGTGGCCCTCCACGTCGCCGACCAGATCGATGCCGCCGTCGTTGGCCTTGATCGGTTCGAGGTCCTGGTCCCACCTGCTGAAGATCCGTACGTCATGGCCCTGGAGCGCCATATGGCCGGCTATTGCCTGACCGACGTTCCCTGCGCCGATGAGGGCGATGCTTCCCATTTTGGTGAGTCTCTCTTTCTGTTGTGGCAGTGACCTCGGTGTCGCCGAGGCTTGGAACCCGCAGGCGCTGCGGTGCCCTGAGGACCGCCCTGCGGTGATCAGGCGCGACGTGCCGACCAGGGGAGCTGGCCCGATGGGCTTGAAGAGCGCTCGTGGTGGCAGGTATCGCGGGTGAAGAAGGTCGATGGTGAATCCGGTAGAAGCTGTGAGCGGTCCTACATGTCTGCCGCATCGGGGGTGTGATGGGTCATTGCTCGCCGGGGGAGCGTGCCGGCTGCAGGGACGGGAGTCCGGTGCCGCGGCCGATCAGGCGTTCCGGGCGGAAGTGCGCCAGGATGTTTTCGGGGTTGCCGGTGAGGAGTTCCTGGGCGGCGAGTCTGCCGAGCAGGGGCCCGAGGGTGATGCCGCTGTGGGTGGCGATGGTGTAGACGCGGGCGTTGCCGCCCAGGAAGCCTGCGACCGTGAGGCCGTCTGCGGGCAAGGAACGCCGGCCGACCCGCAGGAACTCCAGCCTCGCTCCCTCAGTTCCGGCGAGCACGCTGGTGAGCCGATGGCGCAGTTGGCGGGCATAAGGGCCCTCGGCGGTCGGCGGGGAGTTCGGGTCGGCGTACGCGTCCAGGTCCAGGCCGTGCACGATCAGCCGGCCTGCGCCGTTCGGGCGGACGTTGAGTTGGGGCGTGGTCAGTACACACTCCAGCCGCGTCGGGAGTGGGGTGGTGTAGCCGAGCATCCCCACGGTCGCGGTGCCCGCGGCGTCCGGGTCGGCCATCGGGACCCGGTAGCCGGCCGAGGCGGTCAGCGCCTCGGTCCAGCGGCCGGCGGCGATCACGACGGCGTCAGCGTCGGTGTCGCCGTCAGAGGTTTCGATCCGTACACCGCCGGCTGTCTCGGACAGGCCGGTCACCGTGACCGGGCAGTGCAGTTGCGCGCCGTTGTCCCGTGCTTCTCCCCACAGCCGGGCCACCAGCAGGGCGGGGAAGACGTGGCCCTCGCTGGGGTAGTAGGCGATGTTCTGAACGTGGGCCGGCAGGCGCAGGTCGGGGATCAGCTCGCGGGCCTGTTGCTGGGTGATCCAGCGTACGGGGTAGCCGCGGCTGGTGAGTTCGGCGACTGTGGTGTTCAGCCGCTCGGCTCCGGGGGCGTCTTGTGTCCACTCCAGGTTCCCGTTGCGGACCAGCCACTTTGGTACTGTTCCGCGGTGTTGCGCGAGAGCTTCGTGCTCCGCCATGCCGGCGACGTTGAGGTCGTGGTAGGGAAGCGGATTCTTGCAGTGCGAGTTGGTCCACGCGAACGACGTTCCTGAGGTACCGGCCAGGGGCCCTGTGCGTTCGAAGACGGTCACCTCGGCACCCATTCGGGTCAGGGAGCGGGCGACGCCGGCGCCCACCACACCGAGTCCGATGACGGCGATCTTCATACGCTGCTCGCAATCTCGGTCGCAACGGTCGGGGTCTGCTTCTCGGGCGTTGCGGCGGTCAGCAGCAGGAGGACCACGGCTGACGCCGCGATGCCGTACACCGCGTACGGCACGCTGGTGTCCAGCAGTTGAGCGGCGCCGCATCCGATGAGGCCGGCGACCATGCTGGCGATGCCTGCAGCCGGCCTGAGTTGGCGGCGGCGGTGCAGCAGGTAGCCCAGGAAGATGGGTGCGGCGAGCGCGGCGGCCGAGTAGGCGTATGTGGCCACGAGCCACGCCAGAGCGGACGGGAAGGCGATCGCCAGCACTGCCGAAAGGGCTGCCACCGCGATGCTGATCAGCCTGGAGAGCAGGACGGTTCGGCGTTCCCCGGCTTCTTGGCCGGCGATGGTCTGGTAGACGTCACGCGTCAAGGTGGCCACGGTGGACTGCAGGGCAGCTCCGCTGGCGGACACGATCGAGGCCACAAGGAAGGCGCCGAAGAGCATGAGCATCCAGGCCGGCAGCTGGGTGAGCAGCCACCCCGCGGCGTCTTCCTGGGCCAGGTGCGGGTTCATCGCATGCACCGCCAGGCCGATACAGCCTGCGTAGACCCCGCTGATGAGCATCGTCAGGCCGGACAGTGCCAGGCCTCGGCGCGCGTCGGACACCTTCTTGGTGGCGAACACCCGCTGGTAGTAGATCTGGTTGGTCAGCGTCCCGGGAATGATCGCGGCCGCCCAGAGCCAGATCTGGTGCCATCCTGCGGCGGCGACGCCCTCGAAGCCCCATTGGCTCTTCGGCACGGTCGCGGTGATGTGGTGCCAACCGCCGGCCAGGTGGATTCCGTAGACCGCCACAACGAGCGCCATCACGATCTTGAAAAGTCCGAACACGAAGTCGGCCCATGCCACCGAGGTCAGCCCGCCGGGCAGGACGAACGTCAGCGAGGCGATCGCGACCACCGCGACGAGCACGGGCATCGAGATCCCGGTCAGCTGGCTGAAGAGCTTGGCGAAGGCGACGAACTGGGTGGTCACCCAGCCGAACGGGACCACGAGCGCAGCCAGCGCGGCGACGGTCGTGAGCAGCTTGTTCGACCCGAACAGCCGGCTGATGACATCGGGAACCGTGGTGAAGCTCTGTTCGCGCAACCACCGGGCGATCAGCATCAGCAGGAAGAAGCCGACCATCACACAGGCCTCGTAGTCGAACACCGACCACCCCGAGTGATAGGCGATCCCGACGTGAGCGATGAGCACTCCGCCACCTGCGGCAGCCGCGAACTGGGTGATGACCACGACGAACAGCGGCAGTGACTCGTTGGCGGACAGCCAGTCCCGGGATGTCTTGGCGCGGCGTCCGAAGTACACGGACATGGCCGCGCCGCAGCCGACCACCAGCAGACTGGCAAGGACAATCCCGGTTATCTGACCGGTCGAACCTGTGTGCATGAAGTACCTCCGATGGTCGGGTGCCCAGAAGCGGCCCGGATCCAGATGTGTGGTGCTGTGTTCGGTGCTCACCCCAGTGCGAGACCCGCGGCGATCTCGCCGAAGGCTGGGGCGAGTGTGATGCCCCACACCCGGAGAATCCGGGGTGCGACCGAGGCATGACGCAGCTGGGCAGCGCGCCCGACCCGGGCGGGTTCTTGTGGGTGAGCCGTTCGATGAGGTGGCGATACGCATTGGGCGCGGAACGACACTTGGGGCAGCAGCCGGGCAGCGGCAGCCTGCGCCGCTCCTGCACACCCACGGAAGGCGCCGCGGAACAGGTCGTCCGAGCCCAGCCATGTGTGCCGACCGAGGTGATGTGCCATGTTCTTGGCCGCAGCCCCCTCCAGCAGCGGAAAAGGCTGAGAGCCCCCGTCGGGCGAAGTTGCATGACGGATGAGGGACTCGGGCGAGGCTCGGGCGGATGCACCGCACCGCCTCGGCGAGTGTGCCGTCGGTCAGGCCGACCGGCGGAAACAGTCGGGGCCAGGAGCCCGTTGTCGGCTAAATAGTCTGTTCGATGAAGTACTCGACGAGGTCCGGGCGAATGATCTCCCACCTCGCCTCGGCGAGCCTGCCGTCGGCCAGCCAGGTCAACCGGCGTAGCTGGATCGCCGCCTGGCCCTCGGGTACACGCAGCCGCGCCGCGGTCGCAGCGTCGAGCGCGATCGGATCGACGTAGACGCGGGATTTGACCGCTGGAACACCCATCCGGGCAAAGTAGTCGTGGACCGTCAGGTGGTTCAGGTCCTCCTCTTGCAGCCTTGGTGCCAATGAGAACGGGATGGCGAAGAGCTCTACGCCGATCACGTTGTCGTCGATGTCGAACTTCAGCCGTCGCAGTCGATGCACCGGCGTGTCGGCGTCCACGCCAGGCAACTCCACACCGGCATCGGGGGCCTGAACCACAGCCGCGGACTCCACGGCATGCCGGCCGGCGATCTTCGGCCCGCGCAGGGACGTGTTGACGAAGCGCAGCAGGTTCTCCTGTCGAGCCCCTGCGGTCACGAAGGTGCCCCGCCGACGGTGCCGCTCCACGTATCCGGCCTGGGCCAGCTCGGTCAGCACGCGCTGCGCGGTTGCGCGGCCGATCGAGTACTGCTCCTGGAGCTCGGCCTCGGTGGGAAGCCGACTGCCAGGAGGGAGCTGGCCAGATTGGATCTGCTGCTCCAGTTCGGAGCGGATGCGCAGGTACGCCGGGACTGACATGAGTAGAAATCTAGCCCGCGCATATTTGATCGGTCAATACCTGATTTTCACGGTCAATTAATGTCCGATTTGCGAAATTCAAGGCTGCATGGGCGCACCTCAGCATCGCCTCGGGGCTGGACGCGCGGTCGTACTTGCGGACCGTGTGGCGTCCCAGACCGAGGCAGCGATCTCACGCAGGCTCAGACCCTGCTCGACCTGGGCACGGACCGCGGCGTGAGGGTCGTGCAGCCGGTCGAGGAACTTCCCCGCCGGGGGCTCAGGCGGTCCCTCGGCGGCCGCGACCGGTGCGGACGCAGACGCTGGCTCCGGCGGCTCGGGTTCGGGATCGGGTCGAGTGTGTAGGGGGTGTCCTGGGAGTTGGGTCTCCCGTTGGGAATCGCGGAACAACTCGTCCAGGACTGTGGACACGACTCCGGCCTGCCCGACCCGACGTCGCCACAGGCGATGCTGGACACCGGCCGTCTCATCCATCCCAGTGGCCGGCCCGGCCCAGGAACTGGCGGTCGCCCGCCTGGTAGCCGCCAGGCGACCAACAAAAAAGACGGCGCAGGAGCTGTACATCTCGGTCAAGACCGTGCTGTACCACCTGACCCACATCTACTCCGAGCTCGGCATCCGCTCCCGCAGCGACTGGCCGCACACTTCACGGAGTGCCCTGGAACAAGTCGGAATCCAAGTGACCGACACCTGAAGGGAGCCTGAGCGCACCCGGTGACCCTGACGCGGCGATCACGCGGCGGGCAGCTACGTGTCCAGTGCCCGGGCGGCTCAGGCGGGGAGATCAGTCACATGCATGGCGTGGCGGCCGGCACCGGCTGACGGAGCCGGTCAGCCCGGAAGTCGGAAATCGGCCCCGGCGCTGGAACCTGTGCCCGCCACCCGTTCGGGGCTGAGGAGCGCCGCCAGGCGGTTGGCGGGCAGCAGGCCCTTTTCCACGACCAGTTCGGCGACGCCGCGCCCGGTGGCGAGGGCTTCCTTCGCGATGTCGGTGGCGGCGGTGTAGCCGATGTGCGGGTTGAGCGCGGTGACCAGGCCGATGGAGTTCTCCACGGTGGCCCGCAGCACCTCGGTGTTGGCCGTGATCCCGTCGACGCAGCGCTCGGCGAGCGTCAGGCAGGCGGCGCGCAGATGTGTGATGCTCTCCGACAGGGAGTGCAGGATGACCGGTTCGAAGGCGTTGAGCTGGAGCTGGCCGGCCTCTGCGGCCATGGTGATCGTGACGTCGTTGCCGATCACTTCGAAGGCGACCTGGTTGACGACTTCCGGGATGACCGGGTTGACCTTCCCCGGCATGATGCTCGAACCGGCCTGCACCGGCGGCAGATTGATCTCGTTCAGCCCGGCGCGCGGGCCCGAGGACAGCAGCCTGAGGTCGTTGCAGCTCTTGGAGAGCTTGACGGCGATGCGCTTGAGCACGCCGGACATCTGGACGAAGGCGCCGCAGTCCTGAGTGGCCTCGACCAGGTTCGCCGCGGTGACGAGGGGCAGTCCTGTGACCTCCGCGAGGTGGCGGCGCGCCGATTCGGCGTATCCGGTCGGGGCGTTGAGCCCGGTGCCGATCGCGGTGGCGCCGAGGTTGATCTCGTGGATCAGCGCGACGGCCTCTGCGAGGCGGCTGCGGTCCTCATCCAGCATCACCGCGTAGGCGGAGAACTCCTGGCCGAGCGTCATGGGCACCGCGTCCTGCAGCTGCGTACGCCCCATCTTCAGCACGTCGCGGAACTCGACGGCCTTGCGGACGAACGCGTCCTGCAGCACGGCCATGGCTTGCAGCAGGCCGCGCACCGCGAAGACCGTGGCGACCTTGACGGCAGTCGGGTAGACGTCGTTAGTCGACTGGCCGAGGTTGACCTCCTCGTTCGGATGCAGGTGCTGGTACTCGCCCTTGGCATGACCCAGGAGCTCCAACGCTCGGTTGGCGACGACCTCGTTGGCGTTCATGTTGGTCGAGGTGCCGGCGCCGCCCTGGATGACGTCGACGACGAACTGATCGTGCAGCTTGCCGTCCCGGATCTCCCGGCAGGCCTCGACGATGACCGCCGCCTTGTCCGGAGCCAGCAGCCCGAGCTCCTCGTTGGCGCGGGCGGCGGCCTCCTTGACGGCGGCGAGCGCGTTGATGAGGTGCGGGTAGGCGGAGATGGGCGTGCCGGTGATGGGGAAGTTCTCAGTGGCCCGCAGGGTGTGGATGCCCCAGTACGCCTCGGCGGGGACATCGCGGTCGCCGAGCAGGTCGTGTTCGCTGCGGTGGGCTGCGGCAGTCATGTGGATGCCGGTCTTCCTTGAGACGGTTCGGGAGTTGGGCGATTCGGATGCGTGTGGCGGCACATCGGCTCAAGCACAGGTGGCGTGTGGCGTCGCGGCCGCGCGCGGGTCGGGGGCGAGCGCGGGGGCGGGGCCGATGCTGCCCACCACCGCGCCGCCGCCGAGCAGCGGCGCGGTGGCGAACTGGGCGAGGGCCGCCGGATCGACACCGCACCGCGCCAGGGCGGCGGCTGCCACCGGGACACGCGCCCGGTCGGCGCCGTCGGCGATCTTC
>CBFHCJ010000205.1:0-9856 GCA_965654005.1 uncultured Streptomyces sp.
GAGGCTCCTGGGGCGCTTGGAGCACGTCGAAGGTGACCGTCGAGTCGGTGAAGGGGTCGGGGCCGCCGGCCGCCGCCGGCTGGAGGAAGACCTCCCCCCCGGTCGCAGCGCCGGATGCGAGACCCTTTCCGTCGCCGCAGCCGGCGCTCACCAGGGCCGCCGCCGAGAGGGCGCAGGCGACAAAGAGGCTTCTGATGGGCGCGCGTGGGGTGCCGAGGGGTCTGTCGGCCATGCCGATGGGCGTCGTGATGGGCGTCGTGATGGGCGTCGTGATTGGCGTCCTGACGGGCGTCCTGATGGGCGTCTTCACCGCATTCTCCCGTTTCATCCGGGCAGTTCGTCACCATTGTCTGCGCCAGTCACGCGGGTTACGCAAGCGGAGATGCCCTATACGCAGAGTGATGAGCGGCTCGGTCCGATCCGGGGCCGGGGTTCACACTGGAGGGAGAGGAGAGGTCGCCGTGGACTGGTTCGTCGCACCGGAGTACTGGCTGAGCCGACTGGTCTTCCAGCGGGCTCTGGCCGTCATGTACCTCGTCGCCTTCCTGACGGCGGCGCTGCAGTTCCGTGCGCTGATCGGGGAGCGCGGAATGCTGCCGGTGCCGCGCTACGTCGCCCGGGTGCGCTTCAGACAGGCGCCCAGCGTCTTCCACTTCCGCTACTCGGACCGCCTCTTCGCCGTCTGGTCGTGGGCGGGGTGCGCGGTTTCGGTGGCGCTGATCGCCGGGCTCGACTCCCAGGTGCCGCTGTGGACGGGGATGCTGCTCTGGCTCATACCGTGGGCGCTGTACCTGTCGATCGTCAACGTCGGCCAGACCTGGTACTCGTTCGGCTGGGAGTCGCTGCTGCTGGAGGTCGGTTTCCTGGCCGTGTTCCTGGGCAACGACGAGGTCGCTCCGCCGATCGTCGTACTGTTCCTGCTGCGCTGGGTCCTGTTCCGCGTCGAGTTCGGCGCCGGGCTGATCAAGATACGCGGGGACGCCTGCTGGCGGAAGCTGACCTGCCTGGACTACCACCATGAGACGCAGCCGATGCCGGGCCCGCTGAGCTGGTTCTTCCACCATCTGCCGAAGCCGCTGCACCGGGTGGAGGTGGCGGCCAACCACGTCACCCAACTGACCGTTCCCGTGCTGCTGTTCACCCCCCAGCCGATCGCGACGGCCGCCGCGTCCTTGATGATCCTGACCCAGCTGTGGCTGGTGCTGTCCGGCAACTTCTCCTGGCTGAACTGGATCACGATCGTGCTGGCCCTGTCGGCGGTCGAGTTCCCCACCACCGCCCCGAAGGTGCCGGGGCCGCCGCTGTGGTACGAGGTCGTGGTCCTGGCGGTCGGTGCGGGCCTGGTCACCCTCAGCTACCGCCCCGTACGCAACATGATCTCCCGCAGCCAGGTCATGAACCGCTCCTTCGACCCGCTGCACCTGGTCAACACGTACGGCGCGTTCGGCAGCATCAGCCGGACGCGGTACGAGGTCGTGGTCGAGGGCACGGCGGACGACGTACCGCGGGAGGACTCGCAGTGGCGGGAGTACGAGTTCAAGGGCAAACCGGGCGATCCACGGCGCTGGCCGCGCCAGTACGCCCCTTACCACCTGCGGCTCGACTGGCTGATGTGGTTCGCGGCGCTCTACCCCGCGTACGCGGCCTCCTGGTTCGGCGGTCTGGTCGAACGCCTCCTGGAGAACGACCGCGACACACTGCGACTGCTGCGCCGTTGCCCGTTCCCCTCGGACGAACCGCCGCGCTACGTACGGGCCCGCCTGTACCGCTACCGGTTCACGACGTGGCAGGAGCTACGGGAGACGGGGGCGTGCTGGGACCGCGCCTACGTACGCGAGTTCATGCCGCCTACGCGACTGGCCGCTCCGGTGGCTCAGAGCCGGTAGACGCGTGTGGCGGTGCCCTCGAAGATCTGTGAGCGCTCGTGATCGTGGGCGTAGGCCTGGGGGTGGAAGCGTCCCGTTCCGTGCTCCTCGCGAGGCGGGGCACGCGGTGCGTCCGGCCGAGCCGCCCTACCCGTGGTGGCTGGGCACCACGTCACTGGCGCACTGGACGGCGGGCGCCGCGATCGACGCCGAGGGCCTGGACCCACGGCGGTTCGGCCCGGCGCACCCGCGTGCACGCGGCGGTGGGCCGCCGCTTCGGGACGTACGTCCGTGCCGGTGACCGCAGCGAGAACTGCGCCCGCTCCTGCGGCCGTTCTTCGCCGAACACGAGTCACGCCTGGGCGGCTCGGACGTGTTGTTCCTCGGGTTACTTGTTGGGCCTTGCGGCGCTGATGTCACCGAGCGCCGACTCGGGGTCGCGTTCGACGGCCAGGTCGCCCAGCGAGACGATGCCCACCGGGTGACCGCCCTCGACGACCGGAATCCGGCGGACCGAGTGTTCGCGCATCAGTTGCACCGCGCGGTCGAGGTCCTCCTCGGGCTCCACGGTGACAAGGTCCTCACTGCACGCGCGAGCCACCGTGGTCTCGTCCGGGTCCGCACCCTCCGCGAGCGCGCGCACCACGAGGTCCCGGTCGCTGACCAGTCCACGCAGCCGCTCCCCCTCGGTCACGAGGACTGCTCCGATGTTCTCGTCGCGCATCATCCGCGCCACCCTCGTCACCGACGTCTGCGGTTCGACCGTGACGGGTGGGGCGGTCATGATGTCGCGTACGTGCTGGGCCATCACGTGTTCCTTCATGTCTTCGTACGGTGCCGGTCACCGCGTTCACCCGCCGGGTACCCGACGAATCCGGCGCTGCACGTCGTCGTCCTGCCCGACGGGTGGGCCCGACGGTGAACGTTTCCTCCCCCGGGCGCCGGGTACTCGGGCCAGCACGCGCCGAGCGGCTCCGCAGGTCCAGAAGCCCGAGCGCCGAGACAGCAGAAGGAAGATGAAGCGTCGTGACCGAACAAGCAAGCGACAAACCCGTCGTCCGCCCGCCCGAGTCCGGCTGGGCGCAGTCCAGAGACCTCCGGGAGAAGGGCCTACGCACCTGCGTGCCTGCGGTCGAGGACCGGACGGGTCCTGCGGCGCGCCGCGGCCCGGAGTGGAACATCGTTCGGGGCGAGGACTGAGGGGACGCTTCGGGGAGCTCGGTCGACGCCGTACTCAAAGGTCTCCCGGAAGGCTGCGACCCATGAACGAGAACCCGGCCAAGGCCGGTACCGACCAGGCGCCCGACGCCCGGCGCGGCGACAGCCCGGCGGACGGCGTCCCGCGCGGGCCCGGGGCCGAGTCGCCTCCCGTGGCTGAGCCGACCGAGCTCAGGCCGCCGCTGCCGCCCAGGCCAGACCAGGCGGCTCCCGAGGCGGTCGGTCCGACCGGCCGTCCCACGGGATCAAATCCGACCGTGCGCGCCCAGGACGGCCCGTACCTCACCACCGCGCAGGGCAACCGTCTCTACGACACGGACCACTCCCTCAAGGCCGGCGACCGTGGGCCCGTCCTGCTCCAAGACCACCATCTACGCGAGAAGATCACCCACTTCGACCACGAGCGCATCCCCGAGCGGGTCGTGCACGCCCGCGGGGCCGCGGCCCACGGCGTCTTCCAGGGCTACGGCACCGCAGCGGGCGTGACGAAGGCGGCCTTCCTCCAACGGGACGTCGAGACACCGGTGTTCGTACGGTTCTCCACCGTCCTCGGTTCGCGGGGTTCGGCCGACACCGTGCGCGACACCCGGGGTTTCGCGACGAAGTTCTACACCGGCGAAGGCACCTTCGACCTGGTCGGCAACAACATCCCGGTGTTCTTCATACAGGACGCCGTGAAGTTCCCGGACGTCATCCACGCGGGAAAGCCGCACCCCGACCGGGAGATCCCGCAGGCACAGAGCGCGCACGACACGTTCTGGGACTTCGTGAGTCTGCACACCGAGGCCACCCACCACACGCTGTGGAACATGTCCGACCGCGGCATCCCGCGCTCGTTCCGCATGATGGAGGGCTTCGGCGTCCACACTTTCCGGCTGGTGAACGCGGAGGGCGTCACCACGCTGGTGAAGTTCCACTGGAAGCCACGGCTCGGGGTCCATTCCCTGCTGTGGGAGGAGGCCCAGCTCATCAGTGGCACGGACCCGGACTTCCACCGGCGTGACCTGGCCGACTCGATCGAGGCGGGCGCGTATCCGCAGTGGGAGCTGGGCATCCAGGCCTTCCCGGACATCCCCGGGCAGACCTTTGAGGGCATCGACCTGCTCGACCCCACCAAGATCGTGCCGGAGGAGTTGGCGCCCGTACAGCCGGTCGGACTGCTGACACTGAACGCCAACCCGTCGAACTTCTTCGCGGAGACGGAGCAGGTCGCCTTCCACCCCGGCCATCTCGTCCCCGGTATCGACGTCACCGACGACCCGCTGCTGGCCGGCCGGCTCTTCTCGTATCTCGACACGCAGATCAGCAGGCTCGGCGGTCCGAACTTCGCCCAGATCCCGGTCAACCGCCCCCACTCCCCGGTCAACGACATGCTTCGGGACGGCATGCACCAGACCGCGGTGCACACCGGAGTGGCCCCGTACCGCCCCAACTCCCTCGACGGCGGCTGCCCGTTCCTCGCGGGTGCGGACACGCACGCCTACATGGAGACGCCGGTGCGGGTACCGGAGGCGCAGAAGGTACGCCGGGCTCCGGAGTCGTTCTCGGACCACTTCACCCAACCCCGGCTGTTCTGGCGCAGCATGAGCTCGGTGGAGCGCGAGCACATCGTGGCCGCGTACACCTTCGAACTCGGCAAGTGCTACGAACAGGCCGTCAAGGAACGGGTGTTGCGGGCGCTCGCCAACATCGACCCAGAGCTGTGCCAGCAGGTCTCCGAAGGCCTGGGTCTGCCCGCCCCCGAGGCCGCCGTGCCGCTGGTCGCCGTCGACGCCAGTTGCGCCCTCTCCCAAGTGGGGCGTACCTGGCCACTGGACGGTCGTGTCATCGGCCTGGTCACCGACGGCAGCAGCGATCTCGACGGCGTACGGACCGTGTGCGACGCCGTCCTCACCGCGGGCATGAGGCCCCTTGTCATCGCGCCCACCGGCGGGAAGCTCGACCCGGAGGGTGAGCCCATCACCGTGCAGCGCACCTTCGCCACCACCCGGTCCGTCGAGTACGACGCCATGCTGCTGGCCGGCTCCCCCGCGCCCGCCGCCGACGCCTACGGCGCCCGGGACGTGAAGGCTGGCGAACCTGGCGCCGACGGGGCGGTCGATCCGCGGGTGCTGCTGATGCTGACCGAGGCGTTCCGGCACGGCAAGGCGATCGGCGGCTGGGCCGGCGCGCCCCACGCCCTGCAGGCCGCCGGCATCCCCGTCGACGCGCCGGGGGTGGTGACCGCCGCCACCGGTTCGAGCGCGCTCGAACAGCTCACCCGCCTACTGCCCGAGCACCGCGTCTGGGACCGGTTCGCGTCCCGCGCATGACCGCTCCCCCGCGCCCCGCCCATGCCCCCTTGCCGATACGGGCGCGGGGCCGGGTGTCGAACCGTCTGCCGCAGGGGACTCGAAAGGCCGGTATCGGCCGAGGCACATGAGAAAGGGCCGGTACCGGCCGAGGCACATGTCAACGCCGGTACCGGCCGAGGCACTTGCAGATCAAAGGAGCAGCACGATGCGAGCACTGACCTGGCAGGGCCGGCGGGACGTCCGGGTGGAGAGCGTCCCCGACCCCCGAATCGAGAAGCCCGACGACATCGTCGTGCGGATCACGTCCACCGGGATCTGCGGTTCGGACCTGCATCTGTACGAACTCCTCGGCCCCTACCTCGAGGCGGGCGACATCCTCGGCCACGAGCCCATGGGCGTCGTCGAGGAGGTCGGCCCTCAGGTGCACACGCTCAAGCCGGGCGACCGCGTGGTCATACCCTTCAACATCTCCTGCCGAGACTGTTTCATGTGCAATCAAGGTCTGCATTCGCAGTGCGAGACCACCCAGGTCAAGGAGCGGGGAACCGGCGCCGCCCTGTTCGGGTACACGAAGCTGTATGGGCAGGTACCGGGCGGTCAGGCGGAATTCATGCGGGTGCCGTTCGGCGACAAGCTGCCCATCAAGGTGCCCGAGGGACCGCCGGACGACCGGTACGTCTACCTGTCCGACGTGCTTCCCACGGCCTGGCAGGCGGTGGAGTACGCGGCGGTGCCCGAGGGCGGCAGCGTGACCGTCCTCGGGCTCGGCCCCATCGGCGACATGGCCACCCGCATCGCCCGCCATCGCGGTGCCGGCCTGGTCATCGGCGTGGACCTGGTGGACGAACGTCTGGAGCGCGCCGCGACACGCGGGGTCATCTGCTTCGACATCCGTCGGCACGGAAAGGACCTGACCGAGGTCGTGCAGGGCCTCACCGAGGGGCGGGGGACGGACGCCGTGATCGACGCCGTCGGGATGGAGGCGCACGGCGCGCCGCTCGCGAAGGCGGCGCAGTGGGTCACCGGCCACCTGCCCGACGCCGTGGCCCAACCCCTGATGGAACACGCCGGAGTGGACCGGCTCGGGGCCCTGCACACGGCCATCGACCTGGTACGCCGGGGCGGCACGCTCTCCGTGTCCGGGGTCTACGGCGGGGCCGCGAGCCCCATGCCGCTGCTGACGATGTTCGACAAGCAGATCCAGGTGCGCATGGGGCAGGCGAACGTGTGGAACTGGGTGGAGAAGATCCTCCCCCTGCTCAACGACGAGGATCCGCTCGGCGTCGAGACCTTCAAGACGCACGCCATGCCCCTGGAGGACGGCCCGAAGGCGTACGCGATGTTCCAGGCCAAGGAGGACGGGATGGTCAAGACCCTCCTCCAGCCCTGACCGTGCGCGATCTCCCCGACCGAGTTGGAGCAGCCATGCTGACGCAGTTGTCGACCGACGACCTGAGAGACATCACCGACCGGCTCACGGCGGAGGCGGACGCGCTGCGCGAGGAACTGGCGGCGGCCGAGTCGAAGATGCCTTCCCTCTACGCGGACTGTGACCTCGACGCGGCGGACGTGGGCGCGCGGGTGACCGCGCTGGCACGGCTGCGCGCCGACGCCGAGCGTGCCCGCACCCTGCTGGACCGGGTCCTCGCCACGCTGCCCCGCGTGGCGGCGCCCGGTTTCGGCCGGTGCACAGCCTGCGGTGACGTCATCGGCCGGGACCGTCTGCTGGCGGTGCCCTACACAGAGGTGTGCATCGACTGCGCCCGGGCAGGGGACGGCGCGCGAAGCTGACTCGGGCCACTCGGAGTCCCGCGTTACGAGCGCCGCCATCGAACTGGGGTTCACCTACAGCGCCCGGTACATGACGTGCAGCCCCACCCGGCCGAACCGGGGGTGTTCGTACGCGCCGGGAACCGTGCCCAGGATCGTGAACCCCAGTGACGTCCACAGCTTGACCGCGGGGTTGGTCTCCACGACGGCGTTGAAGACCATGCCGCGGTAGCCCTCGGCCTTGGCGATGACCAAAACGTGTTCGGCGAGGGCACGGCCGATGCCGCGGCTCGCGTGGTCCGGGTCGACCATGAAGCCGGCGTTGGCGATGCACGCGGCGGGACCGCCGTAGTTGGGGGTGACGTACGCCGAACCGACGATCGCTCCGTTGTCGTCCTCGGCCACGAAGACGCGCTTGGCGGGCGTCATCCACAGGGTCCGGGCCGCTTCCTCGTCGATGTCCGGGTCCCAGGTGTACGTCTCGCCCGCGGCGACGATCCGGTGCCAGAAGGGCCAGATGCGCGACCAGTCCTCGGCCGCGGCTACTCTGATCAGCATGGGCGCGAGTCTGGCACGCCCATGCCGTCAGCGATCATGACGGGGCCCTCGAGGTCAGTCGACGCTCGGCAGGATATGGGGCTCGGCGAGGTCGTCCTCATAGCCGGCCAGCCGGATGGGGGCGGACCTGGCCCAGACGTCAAGGCTGCCGAGCTTCTGCTCCGTCCGGCGGCCCCCACGCTCCACGCGTTCCTTGGGGCGCTGATCGCTATTGCTTTTCTCCAGTGTCACCGCGCACTCCTCTTGTGTCGGGTAACCCGCAGGACGTACCGGCCAGACTGCCGCTGCACCCTCGACGTCCTCTCGGGTCTCGGTCGAAAACAGGTCGGACGCGGTGGCGCCGGCAACTCGTGGGAGAGCAAGCCGTGGTGACCGGCTTGCCCCCCGGAACGGACCACGGGGCGTGGGTGGGACCCCAAAATGCGGCCCGTCCACTCCAGATTAACCAAATGAGCGGGTGCCCGCTCGATGGGGCTGAAAAAAGCAGGTAACTGTTGCGAGTCGTCCGGCACCCGTTCGGGCTTGTTATTAACCGTTTTGACATGGTTCATTACGTTTGAGGACCACCCATTCGGCGTAGTCGTCGAACGGTTCACCGGTACACGAGTGTGCGCATCGGCGCGTACGGTGCTCAGTTCAGGTCGCGTTGGCCGAGACGCAAGCTCGCCACGATCTGCTGACGGTCGGCAACGGCTTGTCCCGCGAGAGGGCTGGGCGCCGCGGACTGAGAATCTCAGGGACGACACCGGCCTCGTACGCCGGCGTGGGCGCCGGTTCGGACGAGGGTGTGCGACACGCCTAGGCTGGCGCAATGGGCTCGCTGGACCGCATAGGTGGCGTCAGACTCTGGGAAGTGCGCCGCCGACAGGGAATCGCTCCGGCCGGGGTCCGCGTGATCGGAAACCGGCTGAGCCGTCATGCGGTGTGGTTCCTGGCCGCCTCCCTGGCCCTTCATGTGCTGGCCGTCAGCCTCTTTTCTCCGGACCCCTTGGATCTGCGTGTCTACCGCGAGGCCTCTCCTCAGGTGCTCTCCGGCGGTCTGTACGACTACCGGCTGCACACCGCCCCGCCGATCCCCGTGCTGCCGTTCACCTATCCGCCGTTCGCGGCGCTGGTGTTCCTGCCGCTGTCGTGGCTCCCCTGGACGGCCGTGGTGGCCATGTGGCAGGCGGCCTCCGTGGCGGCCCTGGCCGTGATGTGCGCCTGCGCCCTCCGGCTGCTGTCCACCGGCCGCGACCGCCCGGACCGGTCTCGCGTCATACTCTGGACCGCCGCCGGACTGTGGCTGGAACCCGTGCGCCACACCCTGGACCAGGGGCAGGTCAATCTGTTGCTGGGCGCCCTGGTCCTGGGAGCGCTCGTGTTACTGCGCACGACGGCGGCCCGGGGGTCGGTCCTCGGTCTGGCAGCCGCGGTGAAACTGACCCCGGCCTTCGGCGGACTCTACCTCCTGGCGACGCGGCAGTGGCGGGCGGCGGTCTGGGCCCTCACCGCCGCTGCCGGAGCCACGGCCCTGGCCTGGCTGGTCGCCCCGCGTGAGTCGGCACGTTACTGGTTCACGCTGGTGACGGACACTCAGCGCATCGGCCCCTTCTGGTCCGTGCGCAACCAGTCGCTGCGCGGCGCGCTCGGCAGGCTCGTCGGCCAGGGCACCGATGCCACCGTGGCCTGGTGGGCGGCCCTCGCGCTGGTGACCGTGCTGGCCGGTCACGCCCTGTGGAGCGCCGTACGGCGGCAGGACCTCCTCGGCATCCTGGTCACCGCGGAGCTGTACGGGCTGCTCGTGTCCCCCATTTCATGGAGCCACCACTGGGTATGGTGCCTGCCGACCATGATCTGGCTGGCCCATGGCCCCACCCGGCGGCGGCTGCTCAGCCGGATCACGCTGGCGGCGTGGACCGTCGCCACGGCCGCCCGCGTGGTTCCGCTCCTGATCCGCCTCGAGGACGACCTTGCGCACCCGAGCCCGTACCCGGCCCTGCCGGCCTGGCCCGGCGCGGTCTACGCCGCATGCGCCGTGCTGTCCTTCCTCGCCATCGCCACCGGTCCCGAAAGATCCTCCGGCCACGAGCGCGTGAGCCTCTTGAACGCTCAGACCTAGTAGGGCTTCGTTAGGTGGCCTCGGTGATCCGCTCAGGGTACGGTGTGATG